>NZ_CALMCQ010000415.1 GCF_937863175.1 uncultured Meiothermus sp.
ATCAACCAAAAGCTCTCTTAGCTTATGGTCTCACTTTAGGGGCGCACTACAGATCGAAGCCTAAGCGCTCGAGCAAAATCTCACTCCCCACCGGCACCCCCAAGCGAAACACCACCGCCATCACCACCGGAATCAGCGGGATATAGAGCAGCATGGGGTCTCGAGCGATGTTGCGCAGATCGGCGCAGAGCAGGCCTCCGTAGATGCCGGGCACGTCAAACCTCCCTTCCGGCTGTCGGCTGCACGAAGCGGTCGAAGGCCCCTCGAGCCAGCCCGAACCACAACCAAACCCAAGCCGCCGTGCCCGCCAAGCCGTAGAACATTTGCCCGATTGGCAGCGGCCCGGCACTAGCCTGCACCAGTTGCAGCGCAGGCATCAACGGGTGCCAGAAGAACCACTGCCAGGGTACGCCCAGTACCGCCCCCAAGGGCAGCAGCAAGAACAGAATTGCCAGCACCGAGGGCATCAGAAGCTGGTTCAGGCTCTCGTAGCGCGAGGTCAGCCAGAAGCCAATCAGGGTATAAACCGCGCTGACACCCAGCATTCCCAGCAGCAACCACGGCAGGTTGTGGGGCAATCCGAAGGCCGAGAAGATGACAACGAGGCCCTCAAACAGCGTGATCGCCGCCAGCGAGAACACTTTGGAGGCCAGATACTCCTCACGTCGCAACGGGGTGACGGTCAGGCCCGCCAGCGTGCCCTCGCCTTTCTCTAAGAGTACCTGCGCGGCCACGAAGTAGAAGGCGGTCAGCAGAGCGTTCATGCCGATGAAGAGGGGAACAAAGCTCGAGGGCTCCACGTTCTTTAGCGCGGTAAAGTGGATGCCCAGCAGCCAGAAGCCCATCACGAACAGCGCTGCATAGTAGAAGCCGTTACGTTGTTGCTGCCGAAAATCGAGTTGAAGGGTCGACCAGAGGCGGTTCATAGTTGGCTCCTCGAGAAAATGCTTTCGCTTCACTCCCTCCCTCATCCCGGCCCTCTCCCAGAGGGGGCATGGTCACGCGGCGCTCTCGAGGGTCTTCCCGGTCACACGGATGAAGATGCTCTCGAGGGTACTCTCCTGGCTGTGGACGGTGCGCAGGTGGGGCGACTTGAGCAAGGCCAGAAAGAAGGGGTTGTCAGCCAGATTGGCCAGCGGGAAGGTATGTACCTTGACTTCTTCCCCATCCCCCACCTCGACCTTGAGGGTGCGCTCGCCGTAACGCAGCTTGAGTTCGGATGGGCGGTCTATCAGCGCAATCCGCCCGTCCACCATGAAGGCCACGCGGTCACAGACCTCCTCAGCGAAGGTCATGTTGTGGGTGGTGAGGAAAACCGTGGTTCCCCCCTGCCGCTTCTGGCGGATGATCTCCTTGATGCGCCTCGAGTTCACCGGGTCGAGGCCTGAGGTCGGCTCGTCGAGAAAGAGCAGCTTGGGGCGGTGCAGCAAGGCGCGTGCCAGGTTAAGGCGAATCCGCATCCCCTTGGAGAAGTCCGAGACCCGCTTGCGGGCGTCTCCCTCGAGACCGACCGACTCGAGCACCTGCAAGGGGTCGTCGGTGCGGCCCGCGTAGAGGGTGCGGAAATAGTGCAGGTTCTCGAGGGCCGTCAGCTTGAGGTAGTGGTTGGGCAACTCGAACGAGACCCCAATCTGCTGGTAGTAGTCCGACCGCCAGCTTTGCAGCGGCTTGCCCAGCACGCGCACCTCGCCCTCGAAGCCTCGGAGCAGGCCGATCAGAATCTTCTGGGTGGTGCTCTTGCCCGCCCCGCTGGGGCCGAGGAAGCCGAATATTTCACCGGGCTCGACGCTGAAGTTTAGATCACTCAGAGCTAGCTTCCTGCTGCCCGGATACGAAAAGTTGAGCTTCGATACTTCGATCATGTCCTCACCCTCAACACGCCCCGCTCAACGCCTATAAATTGCTCGATCAACCTGACCACCTTTCCCACCCCGTCCTCGGCGCGTATCTGCCGCCCGAGTTGCGGCCTTCTGCCGCATCTGCGGGTTGCTCAGGGCTTCGTTGATGGCCCTGGCAAGCCCCTCGTGGGTGAGCTGCTTTCGAGGGATCGGGCGCGGCCCGGCCCCGATCTGGGCGACCACCTCGCCCCCGTAGGGCTGGTCGCCGAAGAAGGGCGCGATCACCGAGGGCGCCCCCGCCCACGTCCGTCACCAGCACGTCCACGCCCTGGCAGGCCCGCAGCCCCTCGGCGGCCTTGGCGGCGAAGCGCTGGATGGCGATGAAGTTGCCCTTCTCGATAAGCCGCTTCAGCTCCGGCGACTCGGTGATGGCCTGGACGTTGCCCTGTACCGGCCAGAACTCGAGGCCTTGCCCTTGGGTCAAGGCATAATTCTCGTGGCTGATCAGTCGCACCTGATGCCCAGCGTCCAGCAACCCTTTGCCCAAGGCCACATAGGGCTGCACGTCTCCCTGACTGCCTAACGCGATGATTGCGATGCGCATCTAAGTCTCCTTGTCGAAGGTCTAAGGTATAAGGCTTGCTTTGAGCGGAGCGGAAGCGAGTCGAAGGGTCGAAGGCCTAAGGACAAAAGACAACACTGTACCTGCACGTCGAAGAGTTCGAACGCACGTATGAAAGTGGTCTGTTGCCGGACGGCTATTTCTTGGGTTTGTTACCTCCGGCGAAGGCGGCAGCGAAGGTCTGGCCCAGCAGCGCCAGAATTTGGTCGGACTCGAGGTCGGTGGTCTCGTCGCCCAGCAGGCTCAGCACAAACACCCCCAGCACACTTCCGGCCATCGCCCGCACCATGTGGGCGGCCTTCAGTTTGCGCAGCTTGCCCGCTTTGCTCATGCCAACAAAGGTGTCTTCACTCAGTTTGAAGATGGGGCCGAAAATTTCCTCAAAGCCCCGCTGCCGCAGCGCGGGGTTGACCATCAGCTCGGGCAGCACCACCCGCCAGAGTTCCTTCTGGGCTTGCAGGGCCTTGAAGCGCCGTTGCAACTGCGCCGCCATCACCGCCCCCAGGTCGCCGGTCTTGAGCTGCTCCATCTGCTCGGCCCGCTGCTCCCGCTCGGCCAGTTGCGCCAGCAGCGCCAGCAGCAGCTCGTCCTTGGAGCGGAAGTAGTTGTACACGGTACCGTTGGAGACCCCGGCGGCATTGGCAACATCCTGCATCTTGGCCACCTGAAAGCCACGCTCCGAGAAGA
Source organism: uncultured Meiothermus sp. (assembly GCF_937863175.1). Classification (GTDB taxonomy): domain Bacteria; phylum Deinococcota; class Deinococci; order Deinococcales; family Thermaceae; genus Meiothermus. The sequence continues at coordinate 3,148 of NZ_CALMCQ010000415.1, forward strand.
CCTGGGTGGCCGCCCCCAGGATTTGCTCCCGGCGCAGGTCTTCCCGCTTTTGCTGATACATGTCCTTGGTCATTGCCGCCACCTCTGACAATGACTGTACAGCAAAATGACTGATTAGTCAATCATATGATTTTTTAGTCACTTAGGATAACCAGCATCCCTGAGTATCGGCCTAAAGCCTAATACTCTGTCGAAAAAACTCGTCAAGCGGCTGGATTACTTCCGTTGGAGCTTCCATGTACAAGAAGTGTCCGCAGTCCGGCAGCATGATTCAGTGGCACAGGGGAGCGCGTCCAAATACAGATTTCCATACACACCTCAGACTTACGGCGGGTTTATGCTATAAAGACCCATGAGCCGAGCTTTTGTCAAGGAAGACGCTTCCAGTGGAGAGGTGGCAATTCCCGCTCGAGCCCCGCTGCCTGCTGGCATACCCAACTACGTCACCCCCAGAGGCTTGGCGCTGCTACAAGACGAACACACCGCACTCTTGAATGAATTAGGCGTGCTGCAAAAACTGGACGGTGGCCCAGCCCTGGCGCTGGTTCGGGGAAAACTCGAGCTGCTTGAAGAACGGCTTTCCAGTGCAAAACTGGTAGACCCCCACACCCTACCCCAGGACGAAATACAGATTGGCGCTACCGTCACGCTGTTGGCAGGCCAGCAGGAGCGTCGCTTGACCATTGTGGGCGTGGACGAGGCCAACTTGCTGGAGGGGCGGGTGGCCTTCACGGCACCCATTGCGCAAACGCTGCTGGGGCGCAGGGTTGCAGAGGAGGCCGTATTGGAAACGGCCAAGGGCAAACAGGTTTTGCGCATTATCAAGATCGAGTATGCGCTGTAGGAAGCAATGTTACAAGTCTGCGCTTACAGCGTTTACCACGAATACCCCGCACGCAGAGACTTGGTTGTGCGGGGTACATTACGCCTCACCGTGTGAGGCGTAATGGTGGGAAGCGCTGTAGGTGCCCCCAAAAGCAATAAAAGAGACCCTCGAACGCGCCTAGTGGGGCGGCAATTGAGTGACGCTAGACACGCCACTCACGCGCAGAGATGGCATTGGAAGAAAATATTCAGGCCTGGATGGCAAAGCGAAGATCGGCAAGGTCAATTTGTGCATAGCGCAGCAGGCGCAGTTCGAAGGGCTCGAGCACCACTTTTTGCGGTACGCTTTCTCCGCTCAGCACATCCACGGCACCCTCGGGAAGCTGCACCTCGAGGCCGTGCTCGAAGGCAAAATTCATCAAGTGCAAGATAGCCCCCTGGGGGGTCTGCGAGACCACCGCATCGGCTCCAGGGGGTAGGTCGGTGTAGCGCAGGCCCATCTGCTTACACACCTGCTGCATCAGCTTGTGCAGGGCAGCGGACTCGAGGTCGGTGCCAACGTAAAAACTATGGCCCCGTCCAAAGGCATGGCCGGCGATGACCGGACGGTCTGCGTAGAAATCGCTCTGGTAGTGGGCCAGCGGCTGGGCCCCCTCGAGGTGCATCAGGTCGCACCACAAGCTGCCACTCACCAACGCACCATCCCACAGCCGTATGGGGCGGGTTTCGCCGGGTTGCAAGACCGCCCACTCCTCGATCCATAAGCCCAGCATCTTTCGGAAGGGGGCCGGATAACCCCCCAGGTGAATGTGCTCGTTGGCATCCACGATGCCGCTGAAAAAGCCCATCACCGCACTGCCCCCGTGGTGCACGTAGCGCTCGAGGTTCTGGGCTGCGGTTGGGGTGGTGAGGTAGAGGTTGGGCACCACCACCAGCGAGTAGGGGCTCAGGTCGGACTCGGGGTGTACGAAGTCCACCGAAAGGCCCAGGCGGTGTAGCGCAGTGTAGTATTTGCGGGTTTGTTCCAGCAGGTTCAGGCTGGCACTGGGTTTGGAGTCGAGTTCCAGGGCCCAGTGGTTTTCCCAGTCGAACATCAGGCCCACCTTGCCGGGCACCTGGGCCTCGGCAAGAAAGGCCAGGTGCTGCAACTCGGCCCCCAGTTGGCACACTTCGGCAAAGACCCTCGAGGACGCGGCTCCGATATGCTGCACCATGCCGCTGTGGAACTTCTCAGCCCCGGCTCTGGAGGCCCGCCACTGGAAAAACAGGATGCCCCGTGCCCCACGGGCCAGGGCTTGCTGGCTGATCAGGCGCATCTGACCAGGCCGCTTGAGGGCGTTGTGGGCACGCCAGTTAACCGCACTGGGGGCCTGCTCCATCAGAATCCAGCGCTGGCCGCGCCGCAACGAGCGCATCAGGTCGAACTCCATGGCCGAGGCCAGATAGCTCTGGGGGTCGGCAGGGTCGGGGTAGCTATCGTTGGAAACGAGGTCTTCGTGCTGGGCCCATTTGAAATAGTCGAGGCCCCGGATAAAACCCAGAAAGTTGGTGGTGACGGGGATGTGGGGCGTAGCTTCGCGCACGATGGCGGTTTCGGCCTGCATCAACTCGAGCAGGTTGTCGGAGCTAAAGCGGCGCCAGTCGAGTTGTTGGGTGGGGTTGGGGTAGGTGGGCGCTTTGCGCGGGGGCTGGATTTCGCTCCAGTCGTTGTAGCGCTGGCTCCAGAAAGCTGTGCCCCAGGCTGCGTTGAGGGCTTCAATATGGGTGTAGCGGCGTTGCAACCACCCTCTAAACTGGGCCGCACAGAGGTCACAGTAGCACTCGCTGATATGACAGCCAAACTCGTTGTTGATGTGCCACATTCGCAGCGCGGGGTGTTGGGCATAGCGCTGGGCCAGTTGGCGCACCAGGGCCTGGGCGTGCTGGCGAAAAGCCGGGTGGCTGGGGCAGTAGCCCTGCCGCGCCCCAACCTCCAGGCGCACCCCCTCTGCGGTTACCGGCCTCGAGTCGGGGTAGTGCCTGGCCATCCAGGGCGGCGGTGCTGCCACTGCGGTTGCCAGGTTCACCATAATCCCGTGTGCATACAGCAAATCCATTACTTCGTCCAGCCACGCAAACTGGTACTCGCCCGGGCGGGGCTCGAGCTGGGCCCAGGAAAAAATCCCCAGCGAGACCATGTTCACACCCGCTTTTTGCATCAATTGAACATCCTCGAGCCAGGTTTCACGCGGCCATTGTTCGGGGTTGTAATCGGCCCCATAGAGCATCTGAGCAGGCAGGGTTTTCATAGGTATGGTTGCCCTCGAGTTCGAATCATATCGCGCTGGGTCTGCGATTGCGCACTTCACCACGAAGGCCTTTGATCCTTGCGGCCTGCGCCTCTCCCACAAAGGGAAGGCGTTCATAAAAACGCTCTAAACACTCTGAACAGCAGGGGCAGCCGACAACACCGCTTCTACTTTAAGCAGCCTTCCATCCTTGAGGTGCAGGATGCGTTCGGCCTTGCGGGCCAGCTCCAGATCGTGCGTGACCAGAATCACCGTGCGGCCTTCTTGGGCCTGGCGCAAAAGCAGTTCCACCACCCTGGCTCCCGAAGCGGTGTCCAGGTTGCCGATAGGCTCATCGGCAAACAGGATGGGTGGGTTCAGGGCCAGGGCTCGAGCCAGGGCCGCACGCTGCTGTTCACCGCCGGAAAGTTTGCTGGGCAGGTGGCGGCCCCGCTGAGCCAGCCCCACCGCTTCCAGCAGCTCAGCCGCCCGCGCAGTGCGCTCCTTGAAGCTGCGGCCCGCCAGCATCAGGGGAAAGGCCACGTTTTCCAGGGCGGTCAGGGTGGGGATCAGGTTCCACTGTTGAAACACAAATCCCATGTACTGGAGGCGCACCTCCGAACGAGCGTCTTCGGACAGGCTCGAGAGTGAAGTGTCGTCCAGGCGCACCTCCCCCTCACTCGGCACGTCGAAGCCCGCCAGCAGGTTCAAAAGGGTGGTCTTGCCGGAGCCGGACGGCCCCACCACCGCCGTCAGCCCAGTTGGGAAGAGGTAGGTGAAATGATCCACCGCCACCAGGTCAATTTCGCCCTGATGGTAGCGCTTGTGCAGGTTGATGGCTTCTAGCATTCAGACTCTCCCCAGGGCTTCTACAACCTTAATGCGGCTGGCCGTACGGGCCGGCAGAAATCCGGCCAGCAAGCCCAGAACCACTGCGACCAGCAAGGCAAACGAAGCCAGTCGCAAAGTTACTGCCGAAAGCGCTACTCCCACTTCCTGCCCGGTGTACCAGTTAACCAGTCCCGAGGCGGCCTGCCCCACCAACAATCCCAGCAAGCCTCCCACGATGCCCAGCAGCAGGGCTTCCAGCAGCACCAGGCCAAATATGAAGTTGCGCTTGGCCCCCAGGGCCCGCATCAGGCCAAACTCGCGGATCCGCTCGTAGACCGACATCATCACTGTATTGGCCACCAGCAAACCCCCCACAATTAGCGCGACCAGACTGATGCCAAAGCGCACCAGATCCGAAATCCGCACCGCCCGCTCCGCAAACCGCATTACGTCTCCAGCGGTCTGGGCATCCACACCTGAGATGCGGGTTTCCAGCGCCTGGGCCACCTCGTCGGCTTTACGACCCGGGTCAATCGAGAGCAGTATCGAACTATAGTTCTGGGTGCCCAGCACCGTTTGGATGGCCTCGAGCGGCACGAAAATGAAGTTGTCGGCCATGCCGCCGGTGCGCCCCAGCACCCCCACCACCTCGAGCGTGACCAGAGGCGAAAGCCGCAGGCTCTTGCCCAGACCCAGGTTGTTGCGTTCGGCAATGCTACCCCCCACCACGGCCCCTTGCGGCCCTGGGCTCAAGACCCCCGAGGCCAGGCTGGCGTTTGGGTACAGATCCCGGGCGGTCACCCCCTGAGGCAGCCCCTGAAAAAAGAAACTGCTGGCGGGATCAAACCCGCCGCGCACAAACACGGTACTGGGAATGACCCGGGTGACCCCTAGCCCTGGCGCGACCGATTGAACCTGTTGCACGATCTCGGGGCGCAACTCGGGATAGCCCGCGCTAAAGGCTTCCGCACCCTCAGGAACCACCAGAATGGCGGGTCCCACGTTAGACAGTTCTACCCCCAGGGCCTTGCGCAGCCCCTCTCCAAACGACATAAACAGCACCATAGAAGCCGTCGAAACCACAATCCCCAGCAGGGTCAGGATGCTGCGAACAGGCCGCGCCCGCAGGTTGCGATAGACCAGGGCCAGAACTTCCACGCCCATCAGAATACCCGCAAACGTCGGGGAAATTGGGGCGTGTGCCAGGTTGTGGCGCTCATTTAGCGGTCGCAGGTCACCGGTTCACCCATCATTGCCTGAGACACAGAACCTTCGGCGCCTGGCCACCGAACCCAGATAAGCCCACTTCATGGGATCTGGCATAAGCTATTATCCATGCAAAACACCCTTCTGACCCGACTCGAGCTGTCGCTTTCCG
>NZ_CALMCQ010000416.1 GCF_937863175.1 uncultured Meiothermus sp.
AGAGCGTCTGGACTTCTATACCCCCGATACCCAGCGTTTTCCCGCCCTGGCTCTGGCCTATGAGGCCGGACGCATGGGGGGTCTGGCCCCGGTCATGCTCAACGCTGCCGATGAAGTTGCGGTAGAGGCTTTCCTGGAGGGCCAGATCGGCTACCTCGAGATTCCCAGAGTCTTGCAGAAAGTGTTGCAACAGACGCCCGCCCTGGCCCTCACCTGGGACAATGTCTACCAGGCCGATCTCGAGGCCCGCAGGCTGGCTCGAGAATTCCTCAAGGTAGAGGTCTAGACATGGGCAAGATCCCTCTTCAGGCAACAGACATTCCCCACCCACTTACCAACCCCTGGCGGAGTAAAGCATGAGCATCCTCTGGTTCCTACTCATCATCTCAATCAGTGTCTTCGTACACGAACTGGGCCACTACCTGGCGGCCCGCTGGCAAGGGGTGGGCGTTAAGAACTTTGGGGTGGGTTTTGGCCCTACCCTGCTTAAGTTCGACCGCTGGGGCACCACCTGGCGGCTCAATGCGATCCCGCTGGGGGGCTATGCCGAAATTGACGGCATGATGCCCGGTGATACCCACGGCTATGCTCGGCTCTCCGGGCCTGGCAAGTTCCTGATCCTGGTGGGGGGAGTGGTCATGAACCTGCTGTTGGCCTGGGGGGTAATGGCAGCCCTCACCTCTCTTCAGGGCATCCCTCAAACCCGCGCCGAAATCACCGAGGTAGTACCGGGTAGCCTGGCCGAGCAGGCTGGTTTTATGGTCGGCGACCGCGTGCTGAGCATTGACGGGGTCAGGCTCGAGTCTCACGATCAGGTCACCCGCTTCCGCCAGACCACGGGTGAGAAGGTCTTTGGTCTCCTGCGCGAAGGGCAGGAAGTCGCCGTGCGTTTTAACTGGGACAACACTCGGGAGCGGCTGGGCATCGTCTTCCGCGCCGAGGTGCTGGGGTACACCCGCACCAGCTTCTTCGAGGGGTTGGGCCGGGCTATCAGCGAAACCGTGATCGCGGTTCCGCGTTTTGTACAGGAGTTCGTGGGCAGCATGGCCCGGCTCCTGACTGGCCAGCAGGCTCAGGGCATCGCGGGGCCGGTAGGCATTGTCAACATAACCGGTCAGGCCGCCGAGCAGGGCCTGGCCACGATAGTAAGCCTGCTTGCCCTGATCAACCTTTCCCTGGCCGTGTTCAACCTGCTGCCCATACCCGGTCTCGATGGGGGGCGCATCCTGATTCTCTTCGCCAACGTTCTCACCGGGGGGCGCATCAAACCCGAGACCGAGGCCCGGCTCTCCTACGGCGGTTTCGTGTTTTTGATTCTGTTGATCGTACTGGTAACCATTAACGACATCCGCAACCTGACCGGTGGGTAAAATAATTCTCAGGATGGATACCACGGTACTGATTCCGGCCTACAACGAAGAAGCCCATATCGCAGCCGTGGTAGAAGTGGTGCTGGAAGCGGGCTTGCCGGTGCTGGTAGCCGACGACGGCTCCCCCGACCAGACCGCCCGGGTCGCCGAAAAGGCCGGAGCTAGGGTGCTGCGCCTGCTCGAGAACCGGGGCAAAAGCGGAGCCGTGGCCTATGGGCTGGCCCATGTCCAGACCCCCTATCTACTGATGCTCGATGCCGATCTGGTCGGCCTGAAACCCCGGCACTTACTGGCCATGCTGGAACCCGTTCGGACTGGGAAACTCGATATGGCCATCGGGGTCTTCAAGGCTGGGGGGCTGATGACCGACTTTGGCAACCGGGCCACCCCTTTTTTGTCCGGGCAGCGGGCTTGTCCTACCGACTGGCTCAGGAGTGTTCCCAACCTGACCAGGCATCGCTGGCCGGAGCCGGCCATTACCGACCACCTGGCCCGTACTAAGGCCCGATGGGCCTATATCGAACTGCCCGGTGCTGGGCAGATCATGAAGGAGCAGAAACGCGGCTTCTGGAAGGGTCTGGGACTGCGCCTGAAGATGTATGTGGAGATTTTGAAATACCGCTTGGGAGGGAAGACTCGAGCTTGAGTTACCCTGACACCCGGCGCATAATTTATCGGAGCGGAGGTAGGTATGCGAATCGAAGTAGCAGTGATGATGCAAGTGCACGTTCCCGACGACGCCAACCTGGACGATCTGAGCCTCCAGATTAGCGAAGACGGTGGGATCCAGTTCATCAGCAATGGTCAGACCATCGCCGATGCCAGCCAGATCGAAGATTATTACATTGACGACATCGAAAGCGATGAGGGCGACCGGGACGAAGACGAGTAGGTTCCGATAAGAAGCCGGTCAATAGCCTTTTTATTGTTCACGCCAGCATTCCATTGCCACTGTGCGATGCCGAAGGCGGCGATGCGGTTCAGAAGTGGTTTCCAAGGGATGCGCGCAGTGACCGCGCTTTTGATTTGAAAACGATTGACCCCGAATTCACCTGAATTGATCCAGGATCCGGGGTCGAAGGGTAGCTCGACTCTCGTCCCCTGACCCGTCCACGGGGTTGATTGTCCCACTATTTCACCAAAAATCCCTCGGGTAGAATGAACCCATGGATGTTTTGAGCCATGCTGTAGCAGGCGAACGACTTTCCGCTGATGAACTACGCGAACTCTACAGTCTCCCGTTGCCAGAAGTGGCAGCCGCCGCCAACGAATTGCGCCTGAAGCGTAGCAATCCCCAGGTCGTGACCTATTTGATAGACCGCAACATCAACTACACCAACATCTGCAACGTAGCCTGTAACTTCTGCGCGTTCTACCGCACCGGCAAGCAAAAAGACGCCTATGTGCTGTCATTCCCGCAAATCGGACAAAAAATAGAAGAGCTCATGAACATCGGGGGGCGAAGGATCCTGATGCAGGGTGGTGTGAACCCCGACCTTCCTTTCGAATGGTATCTGGATTTGCTGCGCTATCTCAAACAGCAGTATCCTGAGGTACGCATTGATGCTTTCAGCCCCGAGGAGATTCTGGGTCTGGAGAAGATCACCGGGCGCGATAGCCTCGAGCTGCTGACCAGGCTCAAAGAAGCCGGTCTGGACGGGCTACCGGGTGCTGGCGGCGAGATTCTGGTAGACGAAGTGCGGGCCAAAGCGGCCCCTGCTCGTATCAAAAGCAGCGACTGGTTCCGCATCCTGCAGACCGCCCAGGGCCTGGGCTTGTATACCATTGCCAGCATGGTGATCGGCTTTGGCGAAACCTACGAACAGCGCGTCGCTCATCTGATCAAGATTCGTGACCAGCAGGACAGGGCCATGAGTCAGTACGGGCAGGGTTTTGCCGCATTTGCCATGTGGACCCTGCAAACCGAACACACCCGCCTGAAGGGCAAGGCCCCCGGGGCCACCGCCCATGAATACCTGCAGCAACTTGCCATTGCCCGCATCGCCTTAGACAACATTCCCAACCTGCAAGCCAGTTGGCCCAGCATGGGTTTCAAGGTAGCCCAGGTTGCGCTATATTACGGAGCCAACGACTTTGGCTCCACCATGCTGGAAGAAAACGTGGTCAGCGTGGCTGCCGGGCACCACCGCACCCACGCCACCGTGCGGCAGATTGTACGGCACATCTCCGATGCGGGCTTTACCCCTGCCGAGCGCGACCCTTTCTACAACATCAGGCAGTATCCAGATGTGCAGGCCATCTTAAACGAGAAACCGCCGGTGGCCCAGCCGCTGGCCTAGTTCCTGAACACCACATCTTCACGTTGGAAATTGCGGTAGGCCAGGTAAGTTGCCAGCATCGCAAAGATCAGGGTCGAGGCCCAGGTAAGGCTCAACTGGGACAGGGTGGCCGAACCTTTGATGATACCGTCCAGGGCCAGCACCACATTGACGATGGGCAGAGCGAAAAACCAGTTCTGCAGGGTCAGAAAATCGGAGAATTGTAGGAAGAGCAAAGGAACCAGCATTACAAAACTAAGCGGGGTCATGTAGCTCTGGGCTTCCTTGAAGGTGCGGGCGTAAAGGCCCAGCGAAATCATGATGGCGATGATGAGCAGGGCGAACAAGACCGAAGTGACCACCACGGAGAGATAGCCCAGCGGCTCGAGGGCCAGTGTACCCCCCAACCGAACCACGTTTTCCCCATCCTGTAGTGGCTGTAGCTGCGTAGCAAAGCGGTTTTGCATCAGCCAGCCTCCCAGCAGAAAACCTATCATGACAGAGGTCGTAGACAGTATGGACATCACGAATACCGCCAGCCCCTTGCCCAGCAGAATCTGAATCAGGGGCACCGGGGCGGCCAGCAGGGCCTCGAGGGTTCCTTTCTCTTTTTCTCCTGCGGTAGCATCCACCGCCACCGGCATGCCACCCGCCTGAATAAACAAGACCAGAAAATAAGGAATCAGGAAAGCCAGCAGGCCCGCCGCCTGCTCCTGGGGCCTCGAGGCATCGCTGGTTTCAATCTTGAAGGGCTCCAGCACCTCGGTGCCAACCCCCCGGGCCTGGAGCTGCTGGGCTACTACCTGGTCTTTGTAATCGCGTAGCGCATCCTGCACCTTCTGAACCACCAGCCGGCTCTGGGTAGCTCCGCCAGAAAGCCGTCCATAAACGGTGTAGGCGCCGCCTGAGAAGACCAGGGCAGCCAGAACCTCGCGGTTTTGCACCGCCTGCTGGGGGTTGGCCATGGCAACCGGCTCGAGCCTGGCCTCGCGGAGAAGTTCCAGTACCTCCGCCGGAACCCCCTTTACTCCAATTGTCTGCACGTCCTCCTGGGTCTGCCGGGCGGCGTTGCCCAGCAGCATCATTGGCCCGAACATCAGGACGGGCATGACAATAATGGGCAGAACCAGGGTGGTGAAGAGCACCCGGCGCTCACGCACCACGCTTAGAAGTTCTTTGCGGGCAATGATCAAGATTTCGTTCATAGCTAGCACCCTCGGTGCGTCAAAAGTGGCTGATCCGGTGGCTGAGGCCAAACCGCTGCGACCGCTGGTTGTCCACCGGCCCGGCCATGCTCAAGCCGCCTCTTCCAGCCTGCGAATGAAGGCTCGCTCGAGGTTGCCCCGGCCAAGCTCGAGGGCTTCCTGCAGGCTC
>NZ_CALMCQ010000417.1 GCF_937863175.1 uncultured Meiothermus sp.
CCAGTGACCAGGCATCGGCGGCTTTCAACATGACCCCCTCGAGGGCTGCACTGCCTCCCAAAGCCGCCTGATTGAGAAAAAACCCCAGTTTGCGAAAAATACTTGAATCCTGTACTCGAACCTTCATCTGAATCATATTAGCCCATCGGTGCAACCACACGACAGAGCGGTATGAGAAAAAGGGGGTCGGAATGGCCTGACCAGATCTACCAGTGCCATTAGAAGGATTTAGACTCACCAGGGGATCCTGCCTGTACCGCACAGGCGGCCCCGACAATACTGACCAGGTAGTCAGTCCTCACCCATTCCATGATATAGTTCGCAGGTTATGGAACTTACACTCAAGTCTGCACGGCGCTTCGTAGACGAGATTCCTGTACCGCTGGCGGTGGTGGGGGTATGGGGGGGTGAGTTAAGCGAGGAAGGGCAGAAACTGGATGTCAAATATCGAAAAGCACTCTCCAGAATGATGGAAGAACTCCATTTCAAGGGCGAGTTTGGCGAGGCCCTGCTGGTTCCACTGGGCACACGGCGCTCCGAAGAGGACGGCCCTGGTTTCGCCCTGCTGTTTGGACTCGGCAAAAAACGCGGGGTCGGTCTGGAAACCCTCCGTAAAGCTGGGGCCAGGCTGGTGCAGGAAATTGCCAGGCTGGGGTTCAAAGAGGCGGTTACCGAAACGTTCCTCTCCGACAAACTGGGCAAGAAGGAAGCCAGCTACGCCCTTGCCGAGGGGGTTTTGCTGGGCGGATACTCCTGGAACAAATACAAGACCGGTGGCCCCACCCCTAAGCGTGGCGAAAAGCTACGTTTGTGGCTGGCCCGCTCCTCGGGGCCCGCTGTAGATCGGGCTGAAATTGTGGCCGAGGCGGTCAACTATGCCCGCGATCTGGTCAATGAGCCCCCCAATATCCTGACCCCGGTAGAACTGGCCCGGCGCGCCAGTGTAATGGCCGAGGAGCGGGGACTCGGCGTGGAGATTTGGGACGAGACCCGGATCAAGCAGGCCGGGATGGGTGCTTTTTATGGGGTGGCCCAGGGTTCGGCCAACCCCCCGCGTTTTATTCAACTGATCTACAAACCCCAGAACCCGGCTGACCACGTGATTGCTCTGGTAGGCAAGGGGCTGACCTTTGACACCGGCGGCTACTCGCTCAAACCCTCCGAGAGCCAGATCACCATGAAGTGCGACATGGCTGGTGCGGCGGCAGTCCTGGGCGCCATGCGGGCCATCGCAAGGTTGCAACCCCCGGTGGAGGTGCGAGCCTATGTGGCCGCTGCCGAGAATATGATTTCAGGTACGGCCTACCGGGTCTCGGATGTACTCACAAGTTTATCGGGGAAAACCATCGAAATTCTCAACACCGATTCAGAGGGACGCCTGACCCTGGCCGATGCCATTACCTATGCTGACCAGCAGGGTGCAGGCTCTATCGTGGAGTTGTCCACCCTGACCGGGGCTTGTGTGATTGCACTGGGGGAAAAGGTGGCTGGGCTCTTCACCAACGATGTGCGTTGGGGTCGCGAAGTGCAAGAAGCTGCCGAACGGGCCGGCGAAAAAGTTTGGCCGCTGCCGATGGAAGAAGAATATCTCGAGGCCCTCAAGTCCAGTACCGCCGACCTGAAAAACACCCGCGGGCGCAGTCGCTCTGCTGGGGCTATCAATGCAGCCCTATTCCTGGGCGAGTTTA
>NZ_CALMCQ010000418.1 GCF_937863175.1 uncultured Meiothermus sp.
GGGAGGTGGGGGCGGTGGGGGGGTACTGCTACCGCCGCAAGCGCTTAAGACTGCCAGACTGAGGACAAGACCGATGGTTCTGATGAAAGCCTTCATATCTCCTCCTTGATCACTTAAACCTGATCCCTGGTTCAGAAAAAGATGTTGGCCCCAACCCGCAGCTCCACCGTGGTGCCGCTGATCGGGAGCGAAACTGCCGATCCCCCCGCTGTTCCGCTCACCGTACCGGTTACGAAGCCCGGGCGGGCCTCGGCGAACAGCGCGAACTGGCGGTTGAGCAGGTACTCGACCCCGATAATTCCGTCGGCCCCGAACACCAGCCCCGAGACCGAGGCGCCCTGCACAAAACCGCTCAGGAAGCCCAGACCGACGCCTGCCCCAATGTAGGGGTTGATGGGGGAGTTGGGGGTGGTGATCAGGTATAAACCGTCCACACCAAAGCCGAATCCGGTTAACCCTCCCCCCGAGCTGAAGGTCAGGCTGCCCCTGGCCCCGAAGGCCGGGGTGAAGTTGGCTCCGAACTGAACCCCGAAGGTAGCGGTGCTATCGTTGAGGACAAAAGCGAAAGTTCCGCCCAGGTAGGCCCGCTGGGCCAGGCCCTGGGTAAGGAGGCCAGAGACGATCAGGACTAGGGGCAACAGGATTTTTTTCATAGCGGTACTCCTTGGGTGGGTCACCGGGGCCCGGGGTTACGACAAGAGAAGCTCGAGGCGGAGGGTCGGATGGTTTTACTCCGAGCTGGATTGTTTCGGGCGAAACTGCTCCATCCAGTGCAGGACGGCCTCGAGGCTATCGGTCTGGGCCTCCAGGCCACTTTGCACATGGCGCACCTGGTAGCGCTGACTGCCACCTGGAAGCAGCCAGCAGCGAACCAGAAAGGTGATTCGCTGCTTGGGCAGGCGCTTGGTTTTGTCCATAAAACGCTCCTCAGCAGGCTCATGCCGCCCATACTCTCCAGGGACACTTACCTGTCACTTACTTGCACTTACTGCCTTGCTAAGATGGAATTAGATGTCTTCGCAGATGCGGCTACACATTGGTTTATTGGGCCCATTTCGCCTGAGCCTGAACGACCAGACCTGGCCCATCGAGGCGCAGCGCAGGAAGAAATCCAGCGATATCATCAAGCTGCTCGCGCTCCAGCCAGGGCAGCGCTTGCACCGGGAACAGGTGCTGGAAGCACTCTGGCCCGACCTTGACGAGAAGTCGGGCATGAACAACCTGCACCAGAACCTCTACCACGCCCGCCGCATGCTCGAGCCGGGGCTTTCCAGGGGGGCCAGGTCGCGTTTTCTGACCTTCGAGCACGAGACCCTGGTGCTCTATGCCGGTGGCCCGGTCGAGGTGGATTACAGCGAGTTCCTGCGACTGGTGAACCAGGCCCGCAGGCAGGGCGATGCTGCGTACTACGAGGCGGCAATCAGGCTATACCAAGGGGATTTGCTGCCAGAAAACATTTACGACGACTGGACGGAGCCTCATCGGGACGAGGCTCGTTCACTGTATCTGGCGGCTCTGCTCGAGCTGGCCCGGAGGCTGGAGCAGCGGGGCGACCTGGCTCTGGCCGGGCACTTCCTCGAGCAGGCCATTGCCAAAGAACCCACCACCGAGGCTGCCCATCTAGCCCTGATGCAGATCTACGCCCGTTCGGGGCGGCGGATGGAGGCCATTCAGCAGTTCCAGACCTTACGTGAAGCCCTGGTGCAGGAGCTGGGTGAGGAGCCTGACGAGCATACCCGTGCCGTGTATGAGCAGGTTTTGCAGCAATTGCCCAGTCTCCTCGAGCCTCCGGCGCAGGTAGAGCCGAAACAGGCCCTCCTGGGGTGGGTGCCCGTACCCTTATCTCCGTTGATCGGGCGAGAAGCGGCCCTCCAGGAGACCCTTCAATTGCTGTCTACCACACGCTGCCTGACGCTTACCGGAGCAGCCGGTGCGGGGAAAACCCGCCTGGCCCAGGAGTTGGCCTCGAGGTTGCAGGGGCAGTATGAAGGGGGGGTCTGGTGGATAGAACTGGTGGCCTTGAGCGATGCCCAGATGATACTTCCAGCCATCGCCCAGGTGCTGGGTGTGCACGGTACCTCCCAGCCACCCCTGAAGAACCTCCTCGAGCGGCTGCTGGGCCGTAAAACCTTACTGGTGCTGGACAACTGTGAACATCTGATTGACGGCTGCGCCGAGGCGGCAGTCCAGTTACTCAGGTCGCTACCGCAGTTGCAACTACTGGCTACCAGCCGTGAGGCCCTGGGGATGGTGGGGGAGATTGCCTGGGTGGTGGCGCCACTGGAAGTTCCCGACCCAGAAGCCGAACTGCGCCCCAAGGAGCTGGATCGCTTCGAATCGGTGCGCTTTTTACTGGGACGGATTCGGCAACAGCAGCCTCGTTACGAGCTCAACGCTCGCAATGCGGTTTTCCTGGCACAAATCTGCCGCCGCCTGGAGGGCTTGCCGCTGGCCCTGGAACTGGCGGCAACCTGGGTCGGGATGCTCTCACTGGAACAGGTTGTTGCCCGTCTGGACAACAGCCTGCGCCTGCTGACGCGGGGCCACCGGGGTGGGGAGCGCCACCACCAGACCCTGGAGGCAGCCCTGCAGTGGAGCTACAACTTGCTCGGTGAGTCGGAAAAAAACCTGTTTGTCCGGCTTTCGGTGTTTGTGGGGGGATGGTCGCTCGAGGCCGCCGAAATGCTCTGTGCCGATCAGGGTTTTGCAGCAGGTGAACTGGCCGAGTGGCACTCCAGGCTGGTGCGCACCTCGATGGTGCTGGCTCTGGAGGAGGGTTCCCCGTTGCGTTTTCGTATGCTCGAGCCGGTGCGCCAGTTCGGCCTGGCCAGACTCGAGACCCTGGGGCTGGCCGAAGCCACCCGAAAAAGGCTGCTGGAGTGTTACCTGGCCGAGGCAACCACCATTGCTCCCAGGCTCACGGGACCGGAACAAGCCCACTGGTATAGCTACCTTTCAACTGAGTATGAAAACATCCGCGCAGTTCTACTGTGGAGCCAGCGAGCCGAGATCGAGCTGGGTTTGCAACTTGCAGCCCGGTTGTGGCGCTTCTGGCAGGTCAAGGGTCATGCCCAGGAGATGCTGGCCTGGTTTGAGGAGACCCTGCCCCAGGCCCCCCTGTTATCTCCGGCTATTCTGGCTGAGGCCT
>NZ_CALMCQ010000419.1 GCF_937863175.1 uncultured Meiothermus sp.
CGGACTCGGCACCGTGCTTCCCACCCGCGCCGACTGGTGAAAGGGGGTAGTCGTGCTCACAACCGCCACCCTGCTGCGCCTGGTCAGGCCCACCCGCACCCCGCCCCAGGCGTAGACGCGGGCGTAGGAGGCCAGGACGGTCGTCCACTCGTCGAGGTCGTACAAGAAGATCCCGCGCCTGCCGGTGCTGCCCGAGGTGGCGCAGACCCAGTAGCGGTTCAGGTAGCGCTCGTCGCCCCTGAGCGCCGCCAGGTGCGACTCCACCTGGTGCAGCCGGATCGCCGGGTCGGTGACCAGCTCGTCGAAGTGTTCCATCAGGTCGGCCTTGGTCAGCACCGGGAGCTCGCCCAGGGGGCGCTGCTCGAGACCCTTGTGGAACCGCTGGTAGAAACGGGAGTGGGCGTGGGCGTAGTCGCGCAAGTCCGAGAACCCCTGGGCTTGATAGTTCAGCAGCCGCTCGCGGCTCCAACGGTCGTGTCGGCGCAGCAGCCAGCGCTTCCAGAGTACGCTGAGGATGACTTTAGGGTTCATGTGGCTCCTTTCGCGCCCGCTCACGCCCCAGCGTGAGCGGGAAATGCCCAGACGACCGTCCAGTCCGCGCCGGCTTCAGGGCTTGGGCTGAGGCGGCCCCGCGCGATAGCCCAACCCTTCCACCACCTTTTGGATGGCCTCCGGGGAGGTCAGGGCGGGGTCGTACTCGAGGTAGGCCCGCTCGGTCAGGGGGTTGACATAGACCCGCGCGACCCCGCCCAGCCCGGCCAGGGCACGCTCGAGTGCACCTGCCCCGCCGCCCCCGCAGCCCAGGCCGCTGACCGCAAAGTCGAGTTTCAGCTCTGCCACACGCTCACCTCCGTTCCGACCACACCAGGCGGTGCGGCTCCCCGCCGACCTCGAACCGCGCCACGACTTGGCGGTTTTGGGCATCAATCTTGACCACCCGGCCCGTGCGCATTGCGCTCACGTAGGCCCAGCGCCCGTCGCCGCTGAAGGCGATCCCGAAGGGGCCTTGACCGGTGAAGATGCGGGTGGTGTAGCGCTGCGGCATCAGCATGGGCTTGCCCGCCTGCTGCATCAGGTGCAGCACGTCCACGTAGTTGGCGTTGAGCGCCGAGACCCACAGCTCGTCGTTCTTGCGGAAGGCCAGCCCCTCGGGGGCCTTCTCGCTGTGGTACTCAAGTTACGCAAGGCTCAAGCAGCGCCGTCCAGGAAGGAAAGAAGGTCGGTTCGGTCGAGGGTCAGCTTGCGGGAAATGAGTCTGCGACGGAGTACGTAGACCCCGGAGCGGCTCTGACTTCCGAGCCTCTGCAGGTAGAGGTAGGCCAGGAGGCCGAAGGTCAGGTGGTTGGTGTAGGTGCGGACGTTGCGCTGCTGCACCCCCCGCCAGCCGCACTCCTGCTTGAGGGCGCGGAAGACCTCCTCGATCCCGGATCGGATCTTGTAGAGCCTCTTGGCCGCCTTCCACTCCAGCGCGGCGTCGCTGGCGGCGTAGAACTTGCTGCCCCGGCGGAAGACCTTGACCTCGACCCCGCCCTTGAGCTTGCCGACGGCGTGCCAGTTGGGGTGGCGATGCCGGGTTCTGAGCTTCCTCCCGTCCAGGTAGCGGTTCCTCCTCAGGCGGGTGACGAAGTGCCAGCCCAGGCGGGTCACCGCCTTCAAGACCTTCTGGCTGGCGTACCAGGCGTCGAACAGGGCGTACCTGGGGGTCAGGCCCCACGACTTGGCCCGTTCCAACAGCTCGACCGCCAAGTCGTGCTTACTCCTGCCCCTCTCGTAGGGCAGAAAGGCCAGCGGGACGGTTCTCCTCCCGTCGCTCCAGCACAGCAGCACCACGCTCAGCCCCAGGATGAACCCGCCGGTCTTGGTGTCCAGCAGTTTGCAGACGCCTTCCAAGCCGAGGGTGTGCTTCTCCAGGATGGTGTCATCCAGGAGCACGTAGCCGCCCTCCAAACCCAACTTGTTTACCAAGCCCGCGTACAACGAACACACCTCACTGTCCTTGAGCGTTCGCTGGAACCAGTCGTGTGAGACCGATTCAGAACCTTGGCCATCCGCCAAGCCGCTGCAGCTCTGGTTATCCGCCGCCACCAGCACCGCTTCCAAGTACGTCGCCAACGGGTTTATACTCATCCAGGGGTCTCCTGTTGCACCAGAAGACCCCCATCTTATCGCCTTTCCTCGGCCTTGCGTAACTTGAGTGGTAGCTCGAGACCACCTGGAGGCTCTGGGTGTCGATGAGTTGCACCTTTCGGGAGTCCACAGCCCCCAGCGCCAGCCACTTCCCGTCGGGAGAGAGCGCCCAACTGTGGGGGCCGTCGGCGACGCTCAGGGTGCGCTCTCGAGCCAGCGTCAGGGGGTCGAGCAGGCTGAGGCTGCTGGGTCGGCCAAAGTTCAGGCTCAGCAGCCAGCGCCCTTGGGGGTCGAGGGCCACGTTCTGCGGGTCGTGACCCACCTCCACCGCCCGGACGCTGTAGTCGGCGGTGTTGATCACGGCCAGCCTGCCGTTCCCGGCCCCCGTCGTGTACAACCGGGCGCAGTCGGGACTCAGGGCCAGCCCCCAGGCGGCGCTACCCACTTTGACCGTGCGCGAGACCTTGTTGCCGACGGTCTCGACCACGCTGACCGTACCCGCGTCTCCCCCGGCCACATAGAGCCGGTTCTGCTCGGGGCACAAAGCCAGCCCCCTGGGTGCGCTGAGCAGGGCGATGGTGGCGAGCACCCGCCCGCTGTCGGCATCCAGGGCCAGCACGCTCTGGCCGACGCTGTTCTCCACGTATAGGGTGGCGGCTAGGCCCTGGCCCCACAGCATGCCGAGCAACGCCAGTGCCGACCAGGAGGCTGGCAGGGGCAGTAGGGGTGGGGCGGAAGCGGGGTGAGTTTTCACGGGGATCTCCTTCGTGTCGTTGCCCTTCATCGTTTGTGGCTAGCTGGCCCGGCTGGGTTTGCCGCGCTCCCGGCGGCCCAGGTTGGTGCGACCCTCGAGGCTCAGGCTCATGACCTCGGGCATGGCCGGACGGTCGGCTTGGGCAGGCGGCCTCGGGGGGGCCAGGTTGGGGTGGCGGCGGGCACGCTCCGCCAGCGAGGGGTCGCTGCGGGCGACAGCCTCTAGGGCCTGGGCGGGGGTGTTGGGGTTGCGCAGCAGCGCCAAGTGCAGCGGGCCTTCCTGGTGCTGGGCCAGCACCAAGAGTAGGCGGGGCGGGGTGCTCGGGTTGAGCGCCACCCTCCTGCGCACGCCCAGCTCGGGGTCGTGGGCCAAGCGGGCGAACACGGGGGCGGGGGTGTTGGGGTTCGCGGCCAGGGCCAGGCGGATGTCCAGGTCGCCGTCGGCGGCCAGCCCCTGCAACACCTCGGCGGGCGTGCAGGGGTTACAGGCCACCGCCAGCCGTCCGGCCCAGGTGCCCGCCAGGGCGCGCAGGGTGGGGGCGGGGGCGGAGGGGTTGCGGGCCACCGCCAGCCGCACCTCCTGCTCGGAGTCAGAGGCCAGCCAGGCCAGCAGGGCCGTGGGGGTGTGGGGGCTCTCGGCCAGGGCCAGGCGGAACCGGGGGTCGGCGAGCAAGTCCGCCCACAGCCGCTCGAGGCCGGACAGGGCGGTCTCGAGGGCCTCCAGATAGTCCCGACCCTGCTCGACCCGGCCCACGGCCTCCGACCGCAGTCCCAGCAGCCGCTGGTAGTCCTCGATCAAGTGGTCAAAACCGCCCATCCCGCCCCCCTCGCAGCCTCCGGCTTCCCATCCAGCCCACCCGGTAGCCCCGCCCCTTGGAGATTGCCGCCGCCTGAACCATCAGGGCGACCTCGGCCCGCCGGGTGAGCATCGGGTCATAGCCCACCGCCGCCACGCCCTCGTCGGCGAAGACCGCCGCCACGGCGACCCCCTCGGCCCGCAGGAGGGCCTGCCGCACCTCTTCAGCACACTCCGGGCAGCCCAGCCCGCTCACGGCCAGGTAGCCCGCCCGTATCGGCGCGGCCCGCGTCACTCGCGCACCTCCTCCGATTCCGCCGCTTCGGGTGCCGAGGCCAGCCGGGGGAAGAAGGCTGGGACTCGGGCGGCGTATGCGTCGTATTCCCGGCCCAGGCTGGCCCGCACCTCGCGCTCCTCCTGCCGGGCCAGCCGGGCGTACATGACCACCAGCACCGGGAACATCAGCAGGGTGAGCAGGGTGGGCCACTGAAGCAGGAAGCCCACCAGGATCAGGATGAACGCCAGGTACTGCGGGTGGCGCACGTAGGCGTAAGGGCCGCCCACCGCCAGCCGCCCCGACCGCTGGGCCTGGTACAACACCGGCCAGGCCGAAGACAGCAGGGCGAACCCGCCCGCGATCACCAGGTTGCTCAGGATGTGCAGGGGGCTCAGGTGGGGGTCGCCCTTCCAGCCCAGCAGGGTCTGCCAGAGGTGGCCGTTGTTGTGGGTTAAGAAGTCCAGACCGGGGAAGCGCTGCTGGAGCCAGCCCGAGAGCAGGTACACGGTCAGGGGGAAGCCGTACATCTCGGTGAACAGGGCCACCACAAAGGCCGTGAAAGCCCCGAAGGAGCGCCAGTCCCTGGCGCTGCGGGGCTTGTAAAAGCTGGTGGCGAAGAGGACGAATATGGCCACGTTGATGGCCACCAGCCACCACAGACCGTAGGCGGGAGGTTCGCCGGTCACGGCCGGCCTCCCCTAACCTCCGGGGCTTCCTGGGTCTTTAGTGCGGGCTCGTCGCCGGGTTCGTGCACGTGCATGTAGCGGTTCATCGCAACGCAGGCCGCCAGCAGGGCCACGGCGGCGATCAGGGGCAGGTGGGCGCGGTGCTCCGCCACCGCCAAGTACCCCGCCACCGCCAGAAACCCCAGCAGCACCCAGTTGCGGGGTCGCCGCAGCCAAGCCTGCCAACGGCCTGGAATCATGCGCGATCCCCCCCCTGGGGCCTGCGCCGGGCCAGGGCATCGGCCCGCAGCACCCGAACCAGCAGGGTCAGGCTGACCGCGAACAGGACGGCCATCAGAACGCTCGCCAGCGCCAACCCCCAGTTGCCGTCGCCCTTGAGGAAGGCGGCGGCGAACCGTCCCAGCAGCCCGCCCGAAAGCACGGTGGCGAAGAAGAACAGCCAGAAAACCTTGATCACGTGAGTCATACGTACCTCCTATGAGGCAAACCCGCCTTCACCCCAGATGCACCCCGCCGGGGGCGAACTTGGCGTAAAGCCCCAGCCCTACCAGGGCCAGGGCCAACAGGCCGTAGATCACCAGGAAGGCCACGCGACGCGAGGGGTGCAGGTAGGGGCTTCGGTCGAGCAGGGGCACCAGCGCCAGCGCCAGGAACAGGGCGGCCCCCGCCCACACCAGCCCGCGCAGTCCGATCCAGTTCTCCAGGGCGAACAGCGGGAGGAAGGGCCACCAGGGCTTGGTCACCTCGACCCCCTCCACCGGCACCGGGCCGAGTTGGGCGGGGAGGGCCGCCGACAGGAAGACCAGCCCGCCCAGCCCCACCAGCCCGTAGGCCCCTACCACCCCCAGGTGCTGGAGGAAGTTGGCCCTGGTGGGCTCGCCGGCGGTCTTGCGGGTGGCGGCACTGCGGCTGGCGAAGGCGCTGGGGGCCAGGCCGTGCAGCTTGATCAGCAGGAGGTGAACCGCCAGCAGCACCGCCAGCAGGGCCGGGAGAACCGAGACGTGGGCGGTGAAGATGCGGGTCAGCAGGGGAATCCGCTCGGCGAACTGGGGGGAGAAGAAGGTGCCGATTCCCCCCAGCAGTTCGGCGGCCTCCACGTTGTGCTGGAGCGCCTCGAGGGCCTCCTGATCCCACTTGAGCACGGTGCCGGTGAAGACCAGGCCGACCGTAGCGGCCAGGAGCCCCACCCCCACCAGCCAGTTCCCCTCGCGGGGGCGCTTGAACCCCCCGGTGAAGAGCACCCGCAGCAGGTGCAGCAGCACCGTGACCATCACCACGTTGGCGGCCCAGTAGTGCAGGTTGCGCAGGAAAAAGCCCCCCGGTGCCTCGCGCAGGATCGAGTCCATCGAGGCCCGCACGTGCTGGGGCATGGGGTCGTAGAACTGGGCCAGCCAGATGCCGCTCAGCACCAGCACCGCGAACCCCACCAGGCTGACCCCGCCGAGGGAGTAGGCGAGGCCTTGGGCGTGCTCGGGCACCTCGTAGCGGAGGGCCGAGATGCCCAGCCGCTCGTCCACCGCCCGCCAGAACCCGCCGGACGGGGCCGTCTGCGGATGCGGGGCGGCCACGGCTAGGCCCCCTCCGGGCTGCGGGGGTGGCGGTCGGCGCTGCGCCCCAGCGCGAAGGCTCCCAGGAAGACCAGCAGCAAGCCGATGGCAAAGGCCGCGTACAGGCCGATGCCGAGGTTGACCTCCACCGGCTTACCGCCGACGGCCTGTGCGGGGTCGTCGCCCACGGCCTTGGCGACCAAGGGGGGTACGGCCTGGGGCACGCCCGCCCGGAGGGCCTGTTGGGCCAGTTTCAGCGCGTTCACGTCCAGCCCTGCCGCTTTTTCCAGGGCATCCTTGAGGCGATCCTGGGCCATCTCGAGGTTGGGCGGCTCGGCCTGCACCAGCCCGACCGCCGACCGGGCCAGCTCCGCGCCCGTCATCTTGGACTCGTCGGGCGAGTCGGCCAGCCCGCCGCCCGCTATCAGAGCAATGACCAGCCACACCAGTGCCTTTGTTCGCATACCCTCCACCTCCTGCTGGGCTTCGGACGGGGCCAGCCCCCGGCACCAAGGAATCCTCTCTGTAGACTTAAGTTATCCCACCCCACCTGGGGTGGGTAAGGGCAATTTGTCCCAATCGGTGTCGGCGCTTGGCCGGAGTGTCTTCGCTTGGTAACGGCGGGGTTTGAAGTAGAAGTGAGGGTACGGGAGGGCTGTTAAGTTCTTGTAAAGCCCCGCTGAACCTTGCCGCCTGGAACCGCAGCCCCTTTACATGAGCTTAATGGGTCGGGGCTATAACCGAGCCAGCATAAGGGTGGAAGGAGGTCAGGATGATGGGCTTCGGATGGCTGGTGATGGTTCTGTTCTGGGTACTCCTGGCGGTGGCCATCGTGTGGCTGCTGCGCGAGACCCGCCCCGGCGACTGGGTTCGCCCGTATCGCGACCACGACGAGGTGCCGGGGCTCGCCGAGGAGCGCTACGCCAAAGGCGGCATCGACCGCGAGACCTTCACGGAGCCGAAGCAAAGGCTCAGAGGCTAAAGCGCACGGGACGGCGGCGGCCTGCACCCCTGGGGTGCAGGCCGCTCAGGTGCGCAGCAGGCTGTTCTCACCACCGTAAGGGTTGGCGCAGCAGTCACACCTCGGGTCGTTGTGCCAATCCTGGCCGTTGACCAGGTAGCGGAACTGGTACTCCCGCCCCGCCTCGATTTCGGCGCTGGCCTGCCACAGTCCTTCGGCGTTCGGGCGCATCGGGTGGGTCTGGGGGTTCCAGCCGTTGAAGTCCCCCACCACGCTGGCGCTCTGGGCTTCGATGCCCTGGGGCAGGGTGAAGACCACGGTCTTGCTGGTGGGTTTGGTCTGATCCTCAGTCACTTTAATCACCTCCGCTGTCTTCGACGGCCTCCGGGCCGGGCTGCCCGCCCTCGAGCGGGCGCAGGCTGAGCAACTGCATGATCTGATCCGCAGTCCGGCCCGGATCGGCCATTGGGGCTTGCTCGAGGTAGGCGTTCAGGCCGTCGCGGATGACCGCCCTATCGATCTGCCGCAGACTCCCGTGCAGCGCCCGCAGTTGGATGTTTAGCTCCTCGTGGGAGGCTTCCTTCTCCACCATCCGCCTCACTGCCGCCAGGTGACCCTGTACACCATCCAACCGAAGCAGAATCTGGTCTTTGGTTTTTCCGTCCATCGCCCTCCCTGTCTTGGGGCACAGTAGCGGGTGGCCGTTTCCACAGCGTTTCCAATCACCCCTTGGCGACCCAAGTCCCCAAGGTGGCCGCAGCCGAGGTCTCAAAGCGGTCAGCTAACGTCTCTCTCGCCGCCCTCCGGCCAAAGTTGGCAAGCCCCGCTCAGGGTCAGGGGGCAGTCGATGCCATGGGGGCGTTGCTCCGGGGGCCGGCACAGCACCGCTTCGCCGCCGCGAATCCGCTCCGCCAGGTCGCGGGTCTCCTCCAGCGGGCGGTCACCCAGGTGCGCTTGCAGGAAGTGAATGAGGCGTCGGTAGTGCTCTATGGCCGCGTACACGCCCTCACTCTGGGCCAGACAGCGCATCAGCCACTGGTGGTAGTCCTCCCCCAGGTAGGGGTCTTGGCGCAGGGCCTGCATCAGGGCCTGCGCCATCTGGTCACACGACCCCTCCGGCTCGGCCCGGCACAGCTCGAGGGCCAGACCGACGGCGGCCTGCACGTAGAGCTGCTGGTAGACCTGGCGGGCCTCGCACACCCACTCGGCCTGCTCGCCCGCCATGAACTCCGCGTACAGCCCGAGCGCCCGGCGGTAGTGGGCCGCTCGAGTCGGCCCCGCCTCGGCCCGGCGGGTCTCGCCAAGGGCGGTGTGGAAGGCGAACACGTCCGAGGACTCTAGCACCGCCCGGCTGAGGCTTAGCTGCTCCCGCTCAAGGTCCAGCACCACCGCCTGCGGCCCGCCCAGAACAGCCCGCAGGCGGTGCAAGACCAGACGCAGCCGGGCGAGACTGGACGCGGACGGCTCGAGGTGCCACAGCGTGGCGAGAACAACCTCGCGGGGGCGGCCCTCGGGGTGGGCGAGCAGGAAGAATAGCAGATCCCTGACCGAGCGCGAGCGCCAGCGCACCGGCACCCCGCCCGCCCTTACCTCCGCCCTGCCGAAGGCCCGGATTTCCAGGGGCGGGAGGGCTAGCTGGGCTGACACGGCCCACCCCCCCTCATCCGGGGCCGACCTTCCCGGTGAAATCGCCCGCCACCACCAGCCGCCCACCCGCCAGGCGCAGCGGCAACTGCGGCAGCGGTCTGGGCGGCGGCCCACCCACCACGCGGGCGGCATCCCTGGGGTCGTACAGACCGCCGTGGCAGGGGCAGCGCATGACCTGGGCGGCGGCCTCCCACTGGCTCACCGTGCAGCCCAGGTGGGTGCAGACCGCCGAGTAGGCCACCACCCCTTCCGCCGCGTACCGGCGGGTCTCCTCGGCGAGTTCCTCGGGTCGGAACCGGGCCAGCTTGAGGTAGTTGGCGGTGGCCTCGCTCTTGACCACGCCGGTCTCGGGGTGCATCGGGTAGGCCAACATCGGCGGCCCGCCGACGGACAGGTCGTCGGGGGTGAGGGGGACTCCCGGCCCCGTGCGTTCCGCCGAGGTGAGCAGATCCCCGGCCTTGACCGGTTCGTTCTTCGGGGTGACGACCCGTCTGGGGATCAGCCCTACGCTCACGTACAAGGTCGAGAGGGCGGTCACCCCGACTGCCACCCCAATGCCCGCCTGGAGCACCGCCCGCCGCTGGCGATGCAATTGTTCCTCGCGCCCCGGTTGGTCGTGGCTCAGTTCCGCCGACATCATTCACCTCCCCCCAGGGCTCGCGCCCGCGCCGATTCCCGCAGATTCAGCACCGCGCCGACCTCCTCCAGCAGCTCCTGGGGCGCTCGCGGGCGCTCGGCCAGGCAGCGCGAGAGGGCCTGGCGCACCAGCAATTCTTCCACGCCCAGCAGGGCGCTGCGCACGGCCCGCACCTGGCGGAGGGTCTCCAGCGGCGCGGCCTCCCGGCCCACCATCCGCTGGATCGCCGCCAGGTGGCCCTGGGTGGTGGCGAGTCGGCTCAAAATTTGTTCGCGTGGCCCTTGTGGCATGGCATCCTCCTTAACCCCAGGGGGCCTGCGGCTCGAGGGGCGCGGGGTTGGGCCAGTGCCACCGCACCGAGTCCCCGTCAATTTCCAAGGTTTCTTCGGCGGGACGCACCCCGGTCACCTCGGCCTCGTAGCAGTGCGACGGGGCGGAGCTGCGCACCGCCGCCGCCAGTTGCGGCGGGGTGAGCCGGGCGGCGTCGTAGGCCACCAGGACGGTCTGCTCCCAGCGAAACACCTTCACCAGGCTCACCGCGTCCAGGGCCAGCAGCGCGTTATGGACGCGGGCCTCGCAGTTGGCGCAGCCGACGCCCCGCACCGCCAGCCGGGCGGTGCTGCCCCTGCGCACGGCCTCCGGGTCGAAGGGCTTGCGGTCTTGCTGTAGGTGCTCGAGGGGTTCGTTGTGCCGGATCATAGCAGCTCCTTTCTCCCGGTGTCCCCGGCGTTCAGGTCACCACCACCTTGCCGCGCAGCATCCCCATCTGGCACTGGAAGGGGATTTCGCCCGCTTCGGCGGGGGTGAACTCGAGGGCCACGCTCTGGCCCTCGGGCAGCCGGGCCGACTGCCCGAGCTTGTCGAAGACCACCACCTCACTGCACAGCGCCGACTCCAGGCGGGTGAAGTGCAGCCGCACCGGTTTGCCCCTCTTCACCACGACGGTGTCGGGGTCGTAGCCGCCCTTGACGGTGATGTTGATCTCCTGCACGCCGCCCGCCTCCGTCACCTGCACGCCCTCCTTGCGGTAGAGGAAGAAGTACCAAACGATCAGCGCGATCAGGGCCAGCCCGATCAGGTTTACCAATAACGTCATAGCATCCTCCTATGAAGCCCGTGTAAAGCTGCGGGCCTTGAAGAAGCGCAGCCGGTTGGCGTTGGCCACCACGGTCACGCTCGAGATGGCCATCGCGGCCCCGGCCAGGATGGGGGAGAGCAGCAGGCCGAAGAAGGGGAACAGCACCCCGGCGGCCACCGGTATGCCCAGCACGTTGTAGACGAAGGCCCCGAAGAGGCTCTGCCGGGCGTTGCTCATGGTGGCCTTGGAGACCTCGATGGCGAAGGCCACCCCCCTGAGGCTGCCCGACATCAGGGTCACGGCGGCGGCCTCGATGGCCACGTCGGTGCCGGTGCCGATGGCGAAGCCCACGTCGGCCTCGACCAGGGCGGGCGCGTCGTTGATGCCGTCGCCCACCATCCCCACCTTCTGGCCCTTGCCCATCTGCGCCTTGAGCGCGTGCACCTGGTTGGCCTTGTCCTCCGGCAGCACTTCGGCCAGCACCGTCTCAATGCCCACCTGGCGGGCGATGGAGCGGGCGGTGCGCTGGTTGTCGCCGGTCAGCATCACCACCTCCAGGCCCATCTTCTGCAAGGCCCGGATGGCCTCGAGGGAGTCCTCCTTGAGGGTGTCGGCCACGGCCACCACCCCCGCCGCCTGGCCGTCCGCCGCCACGTACATGGCGGTCTTGCCCTCGCCCTGGAGGCGCTCCACCGCGCCTTGCAGGCCGTAGGTCTCGATGCCCTCGCGCTCCATCAGCTTGCGGTTGCCCACCAGCACCCGCCTGCCCGCCACGGTGGCCTCCACCCCGTGACCGGGGACGGCGCTGAAAGCGCTGGGCTCGGCGGGCTCCAGGCCCCTGGCCTGCGCCCCCTTGACGATGGCCTGGGCCAGCGGGTGCTCGGAGGGGCGGTCGGCGCTGGCGGCCAGGCGCACCAGGGTCGGCTCGTCGAAGCCGGGCGCGGGAACCGCGTCGGTGAGTTCGGGCTTGCCCTTGGTGATGGTGCCGGTCTTGTCCAGCACGACGGTCTTGAGCTGGGCCGCGTATTGCAGGGCCTGGCCGTTGCGGATCAGCACCCCGTTCTCGGCGGCCTTGCCCAGTCCCGCCACCAGGCTCATCGGCACCGCCATCCCCACCGCGCAGGGGCAGGCGATGATCAGCACCGTCACCGCCGTCACCACCGCGAAGGCCAGGGCCGGGCTGGGGCCGAAGTTGAACCAGGCCAGGAAGGTCAGGATCGAGAGGATCATCACCACCGGGACGAAGACGCTGCTGACCACGTCCACCATGCGGGCGATGGGGGCCTTGGAGCCCATCGCGTCCTGCACCATTTTCACGATCTGGGCCAGGGCGGTGTCCTTGCCGACCTTGGTGGCCCTGAACTTGAAGGCCCCGGTGGTGTTAACCGTGGCCCCGATCACCTCGTCGCCGGGGCTCTTGTCCACCGGGAGGCTCTCGCCGGTGACCATGCTCTCGTCAACCGCCGACCGACCCTCAATCAGCACCCCGTCCACCGGGATCTTCTCGCCGGGGCGCACCACCACCGTGTCGCCCGCCTCGACCTCCTCCACCGGGATCTCGAGCTCACCCCCCTGGCGCAACACCCGCGCGGTCTTGGCCTGGAGGCCGATCAGCTTCTTGATGGCCTGGCTGGCCTGCCCCTTGGCCCGCACCTCCAGGGCCTGCCCCAGCACCACCAGCGCGGTGACCACGGCGGTCACGTCGTAGAAGGGCTCGGCGGTGCCCTGGGGGAAGAGCCGGGGGAAGATCAGGGCCACGGTGGAGTAGACCCAGGCCGCGCTGGTGCCCAGCGCGATCAGGGTGTTCATGTCGGCGCTGCGGTGGCGCAGGGCGGCCCAGGCCCCGGCGAAGAACTGCCCCCCGGAGTAGAACATCACCGGCAGGGTGACTACCCCCGAGAGCGCCCACAGCCACCACACCACCCCCTCGGCCACCGGGTTGGCGAAGAGGTAGGGGGCGTAGAGGAACGGCACGTTGGGGTAGGCCACCAGCAGGGTCGGGAGCGAGACGGCGGCGGCGAACCAGAACTTGGCCATCAGGGTCTTGTACTCCCTCTGGTGGGCGGCGGTTTCCTGGTCGGGGGCGGGGGGCTGCTCGAGGGGGTGGGCGGTCTGGTACCCGGTGGACTCCACCGCCGCCCGGATGGCGGCGAAGTCCGCCGTGCCGGGAACGTAGGCCACGCTGGCAACCTTGGTGGCGGGGTTGACACTCGCCTCCAGCACCCCCGGCACGGCCCGCAGGGCCTCCTCGATCCGGCCCACGCAGCTTGCACAGTGCATGCCTTCGATTCGGGCGCGCAGTGCGGCGCGGCCCACCGGGTATCCCAGCCGCTCGGCGGCCTTCGCCAGTTCCGACGGGGTGACGGCCCCGCGTGTATACCTGAGGTGGACTTCTTTTCGCGCACCGTTGACGTGAACCTCAAGGACTCCGGGCAGCCGCCGGAGGCCCTCTGAAAGGGCTCGAGGCCCTTCTGAACCCTCCACGTGGGTGAGCGGCAGCACGAGGAGACCCTCGGTTCCCTCGTGGCTTGAGCGAGCAAGATTCGCATCCATGACTGCCTCCAGTAGTAACAATATACCCACCCCAGGTGGGGTGGGTATAGGACATATGGCCCGATGGGTGTTTTTGCTGCGGTTAGTGCTCGACAAGAAGACGAACAAAAAGGGGCGGAAGATAGCCCCAAATATGTCAGTAGGGGATAAATATTTATCGAACCTATTTATCGTGAAATATATCACGCATTAATTAGAGCAGGAACTTGGTTTTTCGTTCCAACCTAGGAGTCCGTGGGTGTCGTTGCTTGACCAATTCGCTATGAGTCCTTGACTCATACCCCACCCCATTATAGAGTTTAGATATGCGTATGAGCCTCGCATCCCTCCGCGTCGTGCGGGCCATGCTGGCCGAACCGTCGGCCCAGAGGTACGGTTTGGAGCTCACCCGTGAGACCGGGGTGCAGGCGGGCACCCTTTATCCGATTTTGACCCGCCTCGAGAAAGCGGGTTGGCTCGAGGGCGGATGGGAAGACATTGACGAAAAACTCCTCGGGCGACGCGCCCGGCGCTACTACAAGCTCACCGCCCTGGGCCTGCGCGAGGCCCGCAGGGCGCTGACGCGCGAGGGCATGGTGGTCGGAGCGCCGGGGGTGCTGCATGGCTGAGTTCTTGGCCCTGCTGGGTGCCCTTGCCCTCAGCCTGGCGGCAAACGAGCTATCCGAGACCGCGCCCTGGCTGGCCGCGAGGATCGTATCCTGGTGCTCCGGGCGGCTGCCCGCCCGTGACCAGGAGCGCTACAGGAGGGAACACCGCGCAAACCTGGAGGCCATTCCGGGCAAGGTGAGCAAGTTGGTGTTCGCGCTGCGACTCCTGCTGGGGCTGCCCGCGCAGCAGGCGGCGTACCTGGGCATACCCACCAGAACCCTACTGCTTCAGGGGGTCGTGCAGTTCTACGACCGATTCCTGGCCTGGCGCTTGCCGTCCGGCTACCGCCAGTGGCTTCCGGTCGGGGCGGCCCCCGCACTGCTTTGGCTGTTCGCCGCAGGGGCCACGCGCTCGGGCCTTGACATACCGCCCTGGCCCGTGACGGCAGCGATCATCGGTCCGTTCGCACTGCTGCTGATTGCGATCCTCCTTAACTGCGTGGGGCGCTTGGTCGGCCTGGTGCTGCGGCTACCGGACGACAAGGCAGGGGCACTCACCAGCGGCGCTTGGAGCCTATCACGGGTCGGGGTCGGGCTGTGGCTGGCCGTTTCGACCACCTGGACTCTAGGGGGTCTGTTGTTCTTCCACCCGCCAGAACAGTGGGCGGGGTACATCGGGAGCAGTCTGCCCACCATGCTGCTCTCCTTGGGGTTGGCCTTCGTCCTGCAATCGTGCGCCGGGTGGCACGTGCCCGAGCACCACCCGTCCTGGCAAACCCGGCAAAGCCGGGGAGTCCGCATCGTGACCACAGCGGGCGCGGCGGTGCTCCTGGGATTCGTTGTGTGGACGCTCCTCTACAGCTTGGTCAGGGTTGCTTGGGCTGCGTGAGCGGTTGTGGCGGTTGTAACGGCGGTTAACGAACCGGGTTGCGGGTCGCAGACGGTTTTCGACCCGGTTTTGTCCAAACCCGACCGCAGGAGGAACTGCCCCCAAATATCATGGTCGTAACCCAATGGCGAGAAACTTGCGAAAACGTTCAGAATTATCCAAACTGCGAAGGCTCAATATGTTTTTCGGGGGCAAGGTACAAGAAGAAGCTGAAGTAAGGAGCC
>NZ_CALMCQ010000420.1 GCF_937863175.1 uncultured Meiothermus sp.
GCTCACCCGGCGTACCGCTATTCTGGTGTTTCTTTCTATCGAGCTAATGTTGAATGCGGCTGCGCTCTCGCTGATCAGTTTCTCCAGGCTTACCGGCAGCCTGGATGCGCAGGTGGTGGTACTGTTCATCATCGCCATTGCCGCGGCTGAAGTGGCAGTGGGTCTGGGCCTGATCGTGGCCATTTTCCGTCGTCGTGAGACTACCAGCCTTGACGATCTGAGGCAACTAAGGGGGTAAATTGTGCAAGAGACCATTCTTCTACCCCTGATCATCGCTCTGCCCCTGCTGGGGTTTGTGCTGCTGGGTTTGTTTGGCAAGCGCATCGCCGAGCCCGCAGCGGGCTGGCTGGCCTCGAGTCTGGTGATGGGCAGTTTTTTGCTGGGCCTGTTCTTGCTGTTGCAAGGCGGGGCCAGGTGGACTCTGGTCGAGTGGCTGCCGGGGATTCCCTTCAGTCTCAACCTCGACAACCTGTCTGGGGTGATGCTAATGGTGGTGGCGGGCGTGGGTTTTCTGATCCATGTCTGGGCCATCGGCTACATGCACGGCGATCCTGGCTATAGCCGCTTCTTCAGCTACTTCAACCTGTTCATTGCGGCCATGCTGGTGCTGATTCTGGGCGACAGTCTGCCGGTGGTTTTTATCGGCTGGGAGGGGGTGGGGCTGGCCTCCTATCTGCTGATCGGCTTCTGGTATAACGAACGGGTCAACGCCGATTCGGCCCGTAAGGCGTTCATCGTCAACCGCATCGGCGATCTGGGTTTTTTACTGGCGATGGGCCTGTTATGGAGCATGTTTGGCACCCTCTCGATCACCGAGTTGGTGGAAAAAGTGGAAGCGGGGGGGTATAGCTTTACCACCCTCACCCTGGCGGGTTTCTTCTTGCTTATCGGGGCCATCGGCAAGAGCGCTCAGGTGCCCCTGATGGTCTGGTTGCCGGATGCAATGGCTGGCCCTACGCCGGTCTCGGCCCTGATTCATGCCGCGACCATGGTCACGGCTGGGGTCTACCTGCTGGTGCGACACTCCTTCATGCTGCACGGTGATGGCTTTCTGTCGGGCCTGATTGTGGCGATCGGTCTCCTGACGGCTATCTACGGGGCCTTATGCTCGCTGGGCCAGTGGGACATCAAACGAATAGTGGCCTATACGACTCTTTCGCAGCTCGGCTTCATGTTTGTGGCGGTAGGGGTGGGGGCCTACTGGGTGGCTATTTTCCACATTGTGACCCACGCCTTCTTTAAGGCCCTGATGTTCATGACCTCAGGCTCGGTCATTCACGCGCTGGGCGGCGAGCAGGACGTGCGCCAGATGGGCGGGATGCGCAAGTATCTGCCCTCCACGCACCTGCACGGACTGATTGCCACCTTTGCTTCCGGCGGTCTGATTCCTCTGGCGGGTTTCTGGTCGAAGGACGCGATTCTGGCCTACTCCTTCGAGTACGGCCCCTGGCTCTGGGCGCTGATGCTGGGCGCCTCGGTGTTGGCGGCGCTCTACTCGATTCGCTGGTATGTGCTGGTCTTCGGGGGGGAGTACCGTGGCAAAGCACATCCCCACGAAAGCCCCCCGGTGATGCTGTGGCCCAATCACATCCTGAGCGTGGGGGCCATGGGGGTGGGATTCATTGGGCTGCCGTATGTAATTGATTACGAGAACTTCATTAGCCCTTTCCTCAAAAAGGCCATCGGCGAGTTCGAACACGAGAAGCTACCGGTGCTCACCGAATGGGTGTTGATTATAGTCTCGGCGGTAGTGGCGATATCCGCGCTGTGGTGGGGCTTCCGCTTCTTCCAGCAAAAGATGCCGCAATGGTACACCAGCTTCCAGACCTGGGCGCTCCATGGTTTTTATGCCGACACGGTTTACAACACCCTCCTGGTTAACCCCATGAAATCCCTGGCGGCGGTGCTGTTTGGCAGCGATAAGGGTCTGTTGACGGGCTTTGTCGGCCTGGGCAGCCTGATGGGAGGACTGGGGAACTTGCTGGCCAAGCTCGAGACTGGCGCGCTACGCTTCTATATGGCGGGCCTTTTGATTGCCCTGGTACTGCTGGTGGGCCTGGGGGTGTTGCGATGATTCACTTTGGACTGTGGCTGCCCCTGGTTGCAGGTCTAATTTTGCTACTGATTCCCAGTCTGGGTCGAAATTTTGCAGTTGCGGCAGCGGTGGTTAGTCTGCTGATCTCGCTGATCCTGTTTGCGGGCTATGACGGCCAGGGGGTGGCCTACGCCAGTCAGACACCCTTTTTGCCGGAGGCCGGGGTCTACTACGCGGTGGGGCTGGATGGCGCAGGGCTCTTGTTCTGGATCGCGGTCAGTCTGGTGGTATTGCTGGGGGTCTGGGTGGCCCGGGTGCCGGTGGGTTTCCTGGCGCTCACGCTGATTATGCAGACCGGACTGCTGGGCATCTTTGCGGCCCAAGACCTGATCTTCTTCTACGCCTTCTTCGAGGCCACCCTGATTCCCTCCCTGCTGATGCTGTGGTTTTTCGGGGGGCCGGATCGCCTGAGGGCTATCTACACCTTCGCACTTTTCACCCTGGTTGGATCGCTGCCCATGCTGGCCGCGATCCTGGCTGTACGCTATCTGGGCGGTGCGGACAGCTTCCTCTACAGCGACCTGGCCGCCAACCCACTAACCGGAGAGGCCGCAGTGCTGGCCTTTCTGGGTTTCTTGGTGGCGCTGGCGGTCAAAACGCCGCTCTTCCCCCTGCACACCTGGCTACCCCTCTTCCACCAGCAGAACCACCCTTCCGGGCTGGCCGACGCGATGGGCACCCTGTACAAGGTGGGCATTTTCGTGTTTTTCAAATGGGCCATCCCGCTAATGCCCGATGGTTTCGAGCGCTGGCAGGGGGCGTTGCTCTTCCTGGCGGCCTTTGGGGCTATTTACGCTGCCTGGCTGGCCTTTAGCGCCCCCGACTGGAAGACCCTGCTGGCCTATGCGGGGGTCTCGCACATGGGCTTAGGCGCTCTGGGCCTGTTCAGCGGCAACATGGAGGGTACGGTGGGGGCGCTGTATCTGCTGGGCGCTTCGATGGTATACGGTTCGGCCATGTTCTTGTTTGTGGGTCTGGTCTACCGGCGTACCGGGAGCCTCGAGGTCAGTCCGGTGCGCGGGCTGGCCAGGCACACCCCGGCGCTGTACGTGCTGGGAATGTTCTTGCTAATGGCCATGATTGGCCTACCGGGTCTGTCGGGCTTCCCCGGCGAGTTGATGGTGCTGCTGGGGGCCTATCAGGTCTCGCCCTGGCTTACTTTTGTGGCCTTCCTATCGGTCATTGCGGCGGCAGCCTATGCCCTTACGGCTTTCCAGAAACTCTTCCAGGAGACCGCCCAGACCCAGGCTGTGCCTGATATGGACGCGCGTGAGTGGGGTTTTGCGGTCGTGGCAGTGGGGGTGATCCTGCTGATGGGCCTCTACCCCAGGCTCTTCACCGTACACCTTGAACCGTTGGGACGGGCCATCGCATCGCTGTTCGGAGGTGGCTCATGACCACGCTGCTGATTCTGACTGGCGCGGCCACCGTGCTATCGCTACTGGCTTTTGTGATCTCGAGGGAGGCCAACCGCTGGTTGACCATAGCGGCTCTGGTACTGGCAGGCCTTTTCAGCATGGTGGGCTGGGGCCAGACGGTGGAAGCCTTCGGTGGCCTGTACACATTCGATACCCTGGCTCGGGGCCTCACCCTGGTGGCAGTTCTGGGGGGGCTTTGGGTCTTGTTGCTGGGGCCAGCTAAGAAATTCGAGTTTCCGCTGCTGGTGCTATTTGCTGTGGCAGGTATGCACATCATGTCCAGCACTCCCAACCTGGTGGTGCTGGTGATTGCGCTCGAGATCCTGTCGCTGCCTCTTTATGTGCTGGCGACCTGGCAGCGCGACGAAAAAGGTTTCGAGGCCGGCCTGAAATACTTCCTGCTGGGCGCACTGGGTGCGGCCATCTTCCTCTACGGGACTGCCCTCTACTTTGGTGCGACCGGCAGCTTTGAAGTCGGAGCCGCTGGCTCGGGGCCGGTGTATGCCGCCGCCCTTTT
>NZ_CALMCQ010000421.1 GCF_937863175.1 uncultured Meiothermus sp.
TCCAGGAAAAGTTGACAATAATTGTAAACTAATCCGCAAAAGCCTTAGGCGTAGAGCCGTTGGGGCCCGGAAGTGCGGAGGTTTTCAGGAAGATACTCATACACGCCCTCTAGAATCTGATTCGTCAAGCGTCCGATAGATGCGAAGCAGTCCAGAAGCTGGGGATGCGCTTTTCTGGACTGCCTCGAGCCTATGCGCTGCATCAGGCTCCTGGAACTTGACCTCATCGGACTCGTGAGGCTCGAGGCTCTCCTCCACACCTCCCCGGAAGTCGTTACAGCCTCCATGGGCGGAAAAACAACCCCCTCCAGGCTTTGCGCTCTGGAGGGGGTTGGCGCTAGTTTTTACCAAGAGGAGGTGTCGGGCGGCCTCAGACTCTACAGTTGAACAGCACCACCTGGCCCCGCACATTCAGACGCCCAAACCGTCCGAGTTCCCAGGTATAGATGTTGTCGGTGAAGACCAGATCGGGACTGGTGCGAACCAGGGTCAGGGTATGGAAGGCCCCATCGTAGAAGACCCGCACCTGGTTGGCGCTGATGTAGTTGACCACCAGTGTGCCGCCCTCACAGGTATAGGTGAGGGTGCCGGTGGGAACCGGGCGAACCGGCGGCACCGGCTGGACCGGGGGTACGGGTTGAACCGGCTGCACGGGTCGTACCGGGGGTGGGGGGGGAGGCGGAGCAATGCTGACCAGGGTCACACTAACCCGTGAGGTGCGTCCGGCCTGGATATTGACACTGGTACGGAAGGGACTGAACCCAGGACGACGCAGCTCCACCGTGTACAGCCCAGGGACAAGACTCATATTGAGTGGGGTACTCCCCACCAACCGGCCGTTCACCAGCACCTGTGCGCCTGTGGGTCTGCTATCTACCACCAGTATCCCGGTAGGAGGGGGTAGGGCCGTCAGGGGTAGGCTCAGCCGCGTAACCTGGCCGGCCTGGATCGTAAAGGTGGTGCGCAGGGTACTGAAGCCGCTACGGCGCAGCTCGAGGCTGTAGGTTCCCGGACTCAGCTCGAGGATGAGGGGCGTACTCCCCACCACCCGCCCGCCAATTAGCACCTGGGCGCCGCTGGGGGTGCTGCTCACCGACAGGGTTCCGGTCGCCGGCGGGGGTGGCACGAAATGCCCGGCAATGTAAAAGGCCTCGTCGGTCACCCAGTCCTGGGTCGGGATGGGCGTGACCACAATCGAGAGGGCGCGGGACAGGTTGGTCTCGCCCTGGATACGGGCCTCGCCGGTCTGGATGTTGACAATCTCCGAGACATCCAGCGGGCGGCGGCTGGCTACGGCCAGCACCCGGGCCTGCCCCGGCGGGGGCTGTATGGTGAAGGTATAAAGCGCCCGTGGCCCAGGAAAGGTGCGGACTTCTCCCGCCTGGAGAAAATTCTGCTGTTCAAAGGCATTGGGGAGAATCCCGCTAATCTCGCCGGTGGCCCGCACGCTAAACAGGTAGACATGGGCGGGCTGGGTCACCTGAACCGAGATCTGCATGTTTTCGCCAAACCCGTAGACCGGATTGGCAGTCTTGCTGGGGTCTTTGTCCACCCAGACCCGCACCTGGAGGTCTGGCGGAGGGGTGGGATTCACGATAATGCTCTGGGGGCGCAAGGGCTGTGCCAGGGCTGGAGCAAGCAAAGCCAGACCCAGTATGCCAGTGAAATTTTTCATACTTCCTCCGAAGCCGGAATCTTTACAGGGCGCAGTTGCTCAGCACCACCCGGCCACCCACCGAAAGGGCGCCCCGGCTGCCTGTCCACTCCCAGGTGTAGGCCCCTCCGCTAAACAGCAAGGTGGGGCTGCGGCGCACCAGGCCCAGGTTCTGGAAGGCGCCATCATAAAACAGCCGCAGACTGTTGCTATCCAGGTAGTTCACCACCAGGGTACCCCCGCTGCATCGGTAGGTGAAGCTCCCTGGGCCAGGAGTGACAATACTGGGCTGCACCGGGGTAACCGGGGTCACGGGCTGCACCGGCTGGACGGGGCGCTGGGGTTCGTCTTCCACCAGCAAAATGCAGGATGAAAGGGCCAGAGCTAGTAGCAAAAGCAAAAGGGAACGCAGCATAAGTTTCAGAAGTCCTTTCTAGGGGCAGTTGGAGTAGACATCGTAGACATAGGAGCCGGAGTATGCGATACCACTCGTGGTGTTAACGGTAACCGTGACCGTGGTTCTACCCGTGATGGAGGGAGGAGGGGTGATAGGGGTGATGATGATGGACTGCTGGCTTACGCCTGAGGGCAGGCTCTGGGGTACTTGACCCTGGCCGAATGTTAGGGTGCCGATGAATACGAGATCGCTTCCATCACGACCGAGATCCGTAATTGGACGGTTGAGGGTGAGGGTATCTCTAGATGCAAACCCTGCATAGTGTTCTTGAATGGTCGTGATCACCGAGGAGTCTGGTGCGCGGAATTTGTAGCGCATCTGGGTGGTTC
>NZ_CALMCQ010000422.1 GCF_937863175.1 uncultured Meiothermus sp.
CAAACCGCTCGAGGAGCCCGCCGAGTCCGCCATCGTAGATCAGGCGACCCTGGTGAATCATCAGCACCCGTTCACACAACGCCGTGATGTCGGCCATGTAGTGGCTGGTGAGCAGGATGGTAGCCTGGTAACGCCGGTTATACTCACGCAAAAACTCCCGCACCGCTACCTGGGCATTCACATCCAACCCCAGGGTGGGCTCATCCAAAAACAAGACCTGAGGCCGGTGCAGGAGCGCGGCCAGCAATTCCGCTTTCATCCGCTCACCCAGGCTCAGCTTGCGCACGGGCTGGTTGAGTTTGCCCTCGAGGGCCAGCATCTCGCTCAGTTCACCCAGGCGATTTTTGAACTCGTCGGGGGCAATTTCGTAGACGGCCGCATTCACCCGGAAGCTGTCGGCAGCCGGCAAATCCCAGATGAGCTGCTGTTTGTTGCCCATCACCAGGGTAATCTTGCGCAAGAACGCATGTTCTCGCTTGAAGGGTTGGTGTCCGGCTACTTCCACCCGCCCTGCGCTGGGATAGATCAGCCCCGACAAGAGTTTGAGGGTGGTGGTTTTTCCGGCCCCATTCGGCCCTAGAAAGCCCACCATTTCGCCCGGCTCAATTTGAAAGGAGACGCCCTTGACGGCCTCCACCTGCCGGTATTTGCGCTGGAAGAAATGTTGTGCCGTTCCCACAAAACCCGGCTCTTTGAGGGCTACCGGATAAAACTTGGAAAGGCCTTCGGCCCCAATTTGGCTCACCTTGACCAGTATAGCGGGGTGTCCTGGGCGGCTGAGGACGGCCCCTCTGCATCAGACTTTCGTGGAAATACCAGGACCGCTGATATGCCGTCAGAGTGGTCGTACCCGCGGTAGATAATAGCGATCATCTATGGTCTATGGTCTATCGAGAAGGAACAGGGGACCAAGAACTGCGTCCCCGAACCCGGAGCCCCTTTTCCCTACGGCAGTAGGTACGGCCAGCTATGGACTATCGACGATCAACATTATCTGAGCCGTTGGCCTTCGGCTTCAGGCTTTTGGCGATCAGCCATCGGCTATCAGCTACAATAATAACGAGGCCCCATGAAACCCTTCAAAGACCGCAACCAGGCCGGACAACTGCTGGCCGAGCGGCTGGCAGAACTCGGTTACCAGCAGCCCAGTCTGCTGGTATTTGGCTTGCCCCGAGGGGGGGTGCCGGTTGCCTATCAGGTTGCCCGACGGTTGCGAGCCCCCCTGGAGGTCTGGATCGTGCGAAAACTCGGCGCCCCTGGACACGAAGAGCTGGCCATGGGAGCCATCGCTTCGAGCGGCGGGCGAATACTCAACCAGGAAATTGTGGACAGCTTGCAGATTTCAGCGGATGCCATCGAGGCGGTCGAACGGCAGCAACGCACAGAACTCGAGCGCCGCGAACAGTTATACCGTGGCAACAAGGCTTTCCCCAGCCTCGAGGGCCGAACCATCCTGCTGGTTGAC
Source organism: uncultured Meiothermus sp. (assembly GCF_937863175.1). Lineage (GTDB taxonomy): Bacteria > Deinococcota > Deinococci > Deinococcales > Thermaceae > Meiothermus. Next base: position 1,466 of record NZ_CALMCQ010000422.1, read on the forward strand.
GATGGCCTGGCTACCGGAGCTACCATGAAAGCAGCAATTACTTCCGCTAAACAAAAGCATCCGGGGCGGTTGGTGGTGGCCGTACCGGTAGCTCCGCCCGATACGTTGGCAGAAATACAAGCCCTGGTGGACGAGGTGGTCTGCCTCTTGGCCCCGGACTTTTTTCAAGCGGTGGGTTTGTGGTACGAACACTTCCCCCAGACTTCGGATGAAGAGGTACTGGAGCTGCTTTCGAGGGCTCAGGCCACACTTCCTCCTTTGGCCTGACGCACCAACAGCACCGCACAATGGGCCCGGTGGGTCACCCGTTCGGCTACGCTGCCCAGCAGGACACGATCCAGGCCAGTGCGCCCGTGGGTACCCATCACGATCAGGTCTACCCCCCGCTCTTTGGCTACCTGAGCAATCACATCGCCAATCCGCTCTGCGCCTGCTTCACGCCAGATGGCCTCGGCTTCCGGGAAGTCCTGCACCGCCTGATCAATCAGGCTTCGGGCCCGGTGGAGATATTTTTCCTGTTCTTCAGGGTACTCCTCGAGCGCTTCCAATACCAGCAGCAAGGCCCGGGGCTCCACGAACAACACCAGTAGCTTCGCCCCCAGATAGCCCACCAGCTTCTTGGCCTGATCCAGGGCCAGGTTGCTCAGTTCGCTACCATCAATCGGTACCAGCACCCGCCGAAATTCCACCGGCTCACTCGTCGGCGTTGTGCTTCGCACCAGCAACACCGGCACCGGGGCCAGTCGGGAAGCCCGCTCGGCCACACTGCCCAGCAACAAGCGGGCCAGGCCCTCCCGGCTATGGGTGCCCATCACAATCAAATCGCAGTCTTCCTGTTGCGCCACCGCCACAATGCCCTCGGCTGGTTCGGTCAGTTCCCGCAGACGGATTTCGGCCTCCAACCCCCTTTGCGCGGCTCCGGCCTGCCACCGGGTCAGCAAGGTCTGACCCTGGGCCCTGGCCTCCTCCCGGCCTACCTGGGTCAACCTGGGCGGCGCCGTGGACCACCCATCCAGCACGTGTACCAGAACCACCCTCGAGCCCAGTCGCCCTGCCAGTCCCAGCCCAACCTGAGCGGCACGTTCACCACCGTAGGAGCCATCCACCGCAATCAGTATCTTCTGGAACATGCCCACCTCCACACCCACCGGCGCACAGTACACCGCCTTGTCTGGCAGTACGATAGCCAGCCCTCATTACCAGAGGATTACCGCTGGTTGCTTACAACCACCACCCCAGACAGCCCAGGGCCAGGCAAAAGCCCTCCCCAGTTACCGCAGCATTGTATCTGGTGTGATCTGTTCGGGGTGAGGTTTCCCGCTCCTGAGCTGGCTGATGAGGGTAGCGGCGACGATCAAGCCCGCACCCATCAACCCCTGGACTCCCAGGCGTTCGTCCAGCCAGAAGAAAGCGAAGGAAGCAGCGTAGACTGGCTCGAGGGCAAAAATCACCGCTGCCTGTGGAGCAGCCACCAGGCGCTGGCCCAGGGCCTGCAACCAGATGCACAGCGCCGAGGCAATCAAACCCAAATAGAGCAGCGAAAAGTAGGGGAAGGTGGAAGCATTCCAGCTGGGCTCTTCCCACAGCATCCAGGCCAGCGAGCCCAGCGCGACCGTGAGGATCTGGACACCCGTGAGGGGCAGGGCCGGAAAGCGATGGGCGAATCGCTCCAGGCGCCAGATATAGATGGTATAGGAGAGGGCTGTTCCCAGCGTCCACAGATCGCCCAGGTTGGGGGGTGAGCCATCGTAAGAGAGGAGCCCCACCCCCCCAATCGCCAACCCTGCTGCCAGCCAGATGGGCCAGCCCAGGCGGTGTCCCAACACCCCCAGCAGCATCGGCAGTGCCACCACATAGAGGGTCGTAATAAAGGCACTGCGGCTGGCTGTGGTGTATTGTAGACCGATCGTCTGGGTCAGGTAGGCCACAAAGAGCACGGCCCCCAACTCGAGGCCCGCTCGCCACAACCTGGGGTCGCGGTGGAACAAAAACGGCACAAAGCACAAGGTAGCGATGGCAAAGCGCACAAAATTGATCTGCCCGGGCTCCAGGGTTTGCAGGCTATCCTTGACCAGCACAAAAGTGCTGCCCCAAAACACCGTAGCCAGGTTGAGATACAGTAATCCTAAAAGCTGACCTCGGCGCACAAAGAAGAGTCTACGTACAAAACCAGTGGTAAATCCAGATGCCTTTGAGTCGCAACATCCGGTAAGCTATCGGAATGCGGCTGTACTGGGAACAACCCTACACAACCGAGTTCGAGGCCAGGGTGGTGCAGGCCTGGAGTAATGGCGATAAACACTATGCGGTACTGGATCAGACCCTCTTCTACCCCGCTGCGGGCGGACAGGCCTGCGATACCGGAACTCTGAGCGGGGTAGCGGTACTGGAGGTACTCGAGAACCACCAAGCCAGGGGCGACGTGATTCACGTTTTGGAAAGCCCTTTGCAACCCGGAGAGCACGTACAGGGGCGATTGGACTGGGCTGGGCGCTACCGCCGGATGCAGCGCCACACCGCCGAGCACATCCTGGCCCAGGCTTTCTGGCGGGCTGCCGGGTGGGAAACCCTGGCGGTCAACATGGGCAGCCCGGTCTGCACGATTGACTTTTCGGGGGAGCCCGATCCGTCTATCGTCCGCCAGGGCGAAGCCCTTGCCAACTGGGCCGTGTATGCCAACACCCCGGTCAAGGCTTTCCTGATAGATCATAGCGAGGTGGCCAGCTACCCGCTTCGCCGCGCCCCCCGAGTCGCGGGGCAGATCCGGGTCGTAGAGATTGAAGGCTG
>NZ_CALMCQ010000423.1 GCF_937863175.1 uncultured Meiothermus sp.
CTTCTGCCATTTTGGCAAATTTACAGGCGTCTTCCAGCGTCAGTCCATTGGGCAGAATTTCGAACCGGGATAAAGCCATATCGCCCAAGTATACGAGTTGACCACCCCCAGACCATGACCTTTCAACCAGTGGGCAGCCCGGTAGCCTTGCTGACCCATGGCCAGCTTCCAGCCTGGCCTGGGGATGTATCTCGAGGATCACCCCTTCCAGAACCGGCAGGCTCTTAGCACCACCGTGGAGCTGGATACCGAAGGGTCATTCTGAGGCCGTCAGACCGAAGAAACCGGTGCGCTTACGTCCGGGCAGTACAGCCCCTCAGACCCTTCCGTGGGGTGTTGAGCCTGCCCTGAGTCTGGCCCTGAGCGTCGTCGAAGGGTGATCGAAGGGCTCAGGAGGACACCCCAGTGTTTTCCTAATTCAGGATAAGGGCTTACGCAGTTCTCGATTGCCTCCAATCCCCTGGGTACAATAAGTTGAGGAAGCCGTGACCCGCGAAGAGCTCAAAGCCCGGTTGCTCCGTCCGATCCTGCGCGAACTCACGGATGGCGCCCACGACCGGGTGGTGGCGGGGGGCCTGGAGAAGCTACTCGAGAACCTGGGCCATCCCTTCCCCGAGGTGGGCAAAGCACTGGCGGGTTATCGTCAGATGGATCTGGAGCTACGCAAAGTGCAGCTGGAAAAGGCCATCGAATTACTGGGTGAGCAGGCATCCGCTTCCAGTAGCCTCCTGGCTCCCCCGCCCCCCCGCTCCCCTGGTTCGTCACCCGCCCTCGACCCTCGATCCTCGACCCCCGACATCCACTTTGACACCCCCATCGAAGCCCTGAACCTTGGGACAGGCGGCAAGAAAAAGCTGGCCGAACTGGGCATCCGGGTGGTGCGCGATCTGCTGCACAGCTACCCCCGCCGCTACGAAGACCGCCGCACCCTGCAAGGGGTGCGCGAGGTGGAGGATGGGGCCAAAGCCACGGTGGTGGGTAAGGTTCTGAGCCGTGAACTGGTCAAGACCGCCAAAAAAGGGCTGCAACTGGTACAGGTGCGCTTTCTGGATGCCTGGGGCTGGAAGTTTACGGGGGTCTGGTTCAACCAGCCCTGGGTACTGAAGCAGATGCCGGAAGGAGCCAGCATTGTGCTAACCGGCCGGGTACAAAAACGCGGCGGCAGTCTCTCGATGATGGTCGAGTATTTCGAGGACGAAGGCGGCGAATCGCTCTCCACCGGGCGCATCGTGCCGGTCTATCCAGCCAAAGAGGGCATTGGACAGGCGTTCCTGCGCCGGGCAGCCTGGCGGGCCCTCGAGGCTTTTCCGCAAATCCCCGACGCGCTGGAGCAAGTCGTTCCGGAGGGCAGCAAGCCGTTGCTCCCCAGCCTGGATTTTGCCCTGCGCCAGGCCCACTTCCCCGATGCTGAGAAGAACCTCGAGCAGGCCCTCTACCGCCTCAAGTTCGACGAGTTCTTGCTCTTAGAACTCAAGGTGATGATCCAGTCGGGCGGCTCGGCGCTCCTGGGCCGGATGTTCAGGGTCGCGCCGGAGATGGTGCAGCGCTTTCGCTCTGCGCTTCCTTTCACCCTGACAGGTGCCCAGGAGCGGGTGCTGAACGAAATTCTGGCCGATATGCAGTCCGAGCGGCAGATGGCCCGGCTGGTGCAGGGGGATGTGGGCTCGGGCAAAACCGCAGTGGCCGCCGCAGCGCTCTATGTAGCAGCCCAGAACCAGGCCCAGGGCGCCCTGATGGCCCCCACCGAGATTCTGGCTAAACAACACTTCGACAACCTGATCCGTTATCTATACCCGCTGGGGGTTTTGGTGGATTTGCTGGTGGGTTCGATGACAGGTGGTGAAAAAAGGGGTGTGCAGGAGCGGCTCAAGAATGGCGAGACCCAGGTGGTGGTGGGCACCCATGCCCTGATTCAGGAGGGGGTGGAGTTCCGCGATCTGGGCCTGGCGGTGATTGACGAGGAGCACCGCTTTGGGGTGATGCAGCGGCGCAGGCTGCTGGGGCAGCGCCCGGATGTGCTGGTGATGTCGGCTACTCCCATCCCGCGTTCGCTGGCGCTGACCCTGTACGGCGACCTCGAGGTCTCGCAGATTGACGAGCTACCCCCGGGCCGTACCCCGATCAAGACCAAAATCCTGACCCAGAAAACCCGAACCCAGGCCTACGCCTTCGCCCGGCAGGAAATCCAGAAAGGGCACCGGGTTTTTGTGGTCACACCGATGATTGAGGAGGGCGAGTCGGAGGCCACTGCCGAGCTGGCCGCCGCCACCCGGCTGCGCGAGGAGTTGGAAACCCTCCTACCCGACGTGCGCATTGACCTGCTGCACGGCCGGATGAAGTCCGATGAAAAAGACGCGGTGATGGAACGCTTCAAACACGGAGCCTTCGATCTGCTGGTCTCGACCACCGTAATTGAGGTAGGGGTGGATATTCCCCAGGCTACCCTGATGATCATTGAAAACGCTGAGCGCTTCGGGCTGGCCCAGCTTCACCAGTTGCGCGGGCGGGTGGGGCGGGGGGGCCTGGAGGCCTACTGCATTCTGATTGCCGGCGAGACCTCCAAACGCACGCTGAGCCGCCTGCGGGTCATCGAGGAATCCACCGACGGCTTCTATATCGCCGAGAAGGATCTGGAACTGCGCGGCCCTGGTGAGCTGCGGGGGGTGCGTCAGTCGGGGATGCCCGACCTGCGGCTGGGCGACCTGGCCACCGACCAGGAAATTATCGAGCGGAGTCGGGAGCTGGCCAGGGCGATCCTGGAGGCCGACCCCTACCTGGACAAACCCCAACACGCCCTCCTGAAGCGCGAACTCCAAGCCAGGGCCGAGGCCATCGGCTTCCGTGAGGTCATTTGACCGCTGGGCCCGCACAAGAAAGGCGGTTTCGCGGTTGCTAACGCAGGGAAGGAGAGCGTGTCATTCCGAGGAACGGTTCTTGCCAGGCGGCATCTTTTTGCTGACCGGTGGGCCGTCGGTTGTGCAGAAAATGTCTTTGTGTACTGCAAAAGGTTCCTCTTTGCTCGGTGCGACAGCGATTTCGCGGTTTGGGTTGACAATTTTTCTGCTTAAAACCTTCGGTAGACGCTGCATTTGACCAGGCGCAGGCAGTCTTTCCGGCCTACCTGCGGTAGCATAGGGCTATATGTCTTGGGTGTGGCTGGTGGCGCTCTTGGGGCTTTTTGTTCTGGTTGGGGTTGGGGTTTACTACCTGGGCAGACTGGGCCAGTCCGGTGCCAGTCCAACCTCCGACACCCATAATTCTCAACCGTACAACCCCTCGGTATTTGTAGATATGGACGACAAACCCCCCATGGAAATTGATTTTGAAGCAGGTATCAAAGCCAGTCAGCGCACCCTGTCGAAGAACCCCAGCAAAGACGAAGCCTCCTGATGTTTGGTCAAACCCACACTGACCCTGGTCTGACCAACCCAACCTAATCTGACCTTGTGGAAGGTTTATTGTCTTTGATGCTGCTCCTGGTGGTCGCCTTGCCCGTGATTGCCCTCTTGCGGCAAGGTATTCTCGAGAACTGCCCCGCAGAGGAGGTTCTGGACTGAATTGCTGGTTTCACCCTGCGGGTTATCTGGTTGAATTGCGTTTTTCAGCCCTTCCAGGCCGCGGCAATTAAGTTCCCTACCGCCCGGCGCAACTCGACGATGCCCGTCTCCTGGTGTCGGCTGGGGTGTACCCGATTGGTGAGCAAAACCCAGGCATAGCCCCGTTCAAAGTCCATCCAGACTCCGGTTCCGGTAAACCCGGTATGGCCCAGGGTCTGGCGGCTGCACAGGCTGCCCCCACAATAGGGTGGGGATGGAATCAGCCAGCCCAGCGCCCGCTCGGCATGCTGCGGACGGCGCATCTCCGCCAGGGCCGCCGGGGAAAGCACCTGACCTTGCATCAGCCGATGGACATAGGCCAGAATCCCCCTCAGGCTGCCAAAAAGTCCGGCATGTCCGGTGGCTCCTCCCAGGGCAAAGCAGTTTTCATCGTGCACCTCCCCCTGTAACACCCGTCCACGCCAGGGGTCTTGCTCGGTAGCGGCGCAATTATCGGGGTTGGAGGGGTTGAACATCAGTCCCTCCGGGAGTTGAAATGCCCCCAGGCCCTGTCCCCGAACCCGCTCCAACACCAGCCCCAACAGGATATAGCCGATGTCTGAGTACACATGCGCTCCCACCGGCCCCACCTCCCAGCGGTGCTGCAAGACGCGGTGCTCGAGGGTACGGGTCTCCCCGCCCCAGGTATAAATGGCCTCCCAGCCCGGCAAACCCGACACATGGTTCAGGAGTTGGCGCAGGGTACGCCCCGGTAGTTCGCTCCCCTGCATCCAGGCCAACTCGGGCATGAAGCGCGACAGAGGGTCGTCCAGGTCAGCCCGTCCTTCCTCAACCAGGTGGAGTACCTGGGGGACGGTAAAGAGCACTTTGGTCAGACTGGCCAGGTCAAAAAGCGTATCAGGGTCTATCGCTCCCGGCTTTTGCAGGTGCTTGACCCCCCCACAAGACATTTCAATAGACCCATCCAGGTGCACCCATCCCAAAGCAGCCCCTGGAATTCGACCCGACTCAATGGCCTGTTGAACCAAACGGGAGGCTTGCTCGAGCATCTCTTCCCCAGTGTATACCGCCCAGAGGCACCTGGATCTGCCGTACCTGGCAGGTGCAAAGTTAGACCCGGCTACAAGTCTCGGCCGGCCTGCGGGATTACCGGGAGTCCAGTATCGGCAAGAAACCGTGACAACGCTCAAATCACGGTAGAGTTGAGGTAATGCGCGTGTTGGGTCTGATGTCCGGTACTTCGGTAGACGCAGTGGATCTGGTGCTGGCCGAGCTGGAGGGTCGGCCTCCAGTGCTCAAGTGGCGGGTGCTTCATCACAAAGAAGCCCTCTTCCCTGCCGAACTGCGAGCCCAGATTATCCGTACCCTGAAGTCGCAGGCCCTCACCCGTGAGGTGGCCTTGTTGCACCACACCATGGGTCGCTTCTATGCGGATGCTGCCGCTGATTTCAAAGGCCAGACCGATCTGGTGGTTTCCCACGGACAAACCGTCTGGCACGAGCCCCCACACGCCACTTTGCAGCTTGGCGAGCCAGCCTATCTAGCCGAGGCCCTGGGAGTACCGGTGGTTTCCGATTTTCGACCCTCGGATCTGGCCCTGGGCGGAGAGGCTGCCCCCTTCGTGCCCTACCCCGATCTGCTGCTCTATGGGGAAAAGGGGGTCAGTCGGGCCATCCACAACATTGGGGGCATCTCCAACCTGACCTACCTGCCTGCCGACCTGCACCCCGAAAAAGTCCAGGCCTTCGATACGGGTCCCGGCAATGCCCTGCTAGACGAAGCCGCAGGACGATTGGGTTTGAACCAGGACACGGGCGGGAAAATTGCGGCTTCTGGCAGGCCTGACCTGTTGCTGGTGGAACGCTGGCTCACGCACCCCTACTTTGCTCGCAGGCCCCCCAAATCCACGGGCCGCGAAATCTGGAATCTGGAAATGCTGGACGAGGACGCAGCCCTACCCCCCCAAAAACTGCTCGCCACCCTGACCGAGTTCACCGCTCATTCCATCGCCAGGGCCTACCAGGATTTTGTACTCCCTTACGGGCTGGATGAAGTCTGGGTAGCGGGTGGGGGGGCCTATAACTCCACCCTCATGCAATACCTCAAGACCCTTCTACCGGTTCCGGTATATACCTTTGAGGAAAAAGGCTACGACTCCAAGCACCGGGAGGCACTTTGTTTTGCGGTACTGGGGTATCTGCGTTACCTGGAACTGCCCAATATTCTCAGACAGACCACGGGTGCCCGGCGAAACGCGGTTGCCGGAAAGATTACGCTACCCTCCAGGGAATAGGGCCGATCATAGTGTCGTATGCCGCATAATGAACCCATGGCAGACTTTTATCACCTCGGCTTTGGGCCTGAAGACCTTGGCAACACCCCCCCTACCCTGGCAATCCTGAGCGGGGATCCAGGCCGCGCTACCCTGATAGCGCAGACCCGCCTGAGTCAGACCAAAACCCTTTCGGAGAACCGTGGATTGAACAGCTATCTGGGGTTTTTGCCGAATGGGCGGCCGGTCATGTCGGCCACCAGTGGCATGGGAGCGCCCAGCCTGAGCATTGTGGTGAACGAACTGGTGCAGGTGGGCATTCGCACCATCATTCGGGTGGGCACCTGTGGTTCCATCCAGGATGAGGTCTTACCAGGAAGTGTAGCCATTTCCAAGGCGGCTCTGTGCCGCCAGGGTGCCGCCAACGACATTGCTCCACCCGAGTACCCGGCCAGCGCCGACCCTTTCCTCACGGTGGCTCTGGTAGAGGCTGCCAGGAGGATGGGCATTGGGTATGCGCTGGGAGTTACGGCTTCGGTGGACACTTTTTATGAAGGGCAGGAGCGCACCGGTTCGGCCAATCCATATTTGCTGCGAACCCTGCAGGGCATCACCGAGGAGTACCGCCACCTGAGGGTGATCAATTATGAAATGGAGGCCGGAACCCTGTTCAAGATGGGCAACGTCTATGGGTTTGCCGCAGCCTGCATCTGCGGGGTCATCGCACAACGTACCCGCACCGAACAGCCCGTGTTGGAGGCCAAAGATCAGGCCGTGCAAAGGGCCGTTGATGTAGCTATAGCAGTAGCAGCGCAGTTTGCCTGACAAAATTAAGCCCTCTTCCGGATCATTAAGCCTTTCAAAAGCTCGCCTGGTCCCTAGCTTCCACCGGGTGTGCGATCTGCTGCTCGTTCAGGGGGGTGGCCCCCGCCCGGATAGGGGGCCGTGTTAGCAAAGTGTACTCTATGCTACAAACTTTTCCCTTTCATGTAACGCCCGAATCGGGGGCGCGCCTCTCATTCTAAGGCTCCCTCGAGGTGGGAATTCGACCCATTGCAACGCAAATCTATGGGACAGTCTGGATGAGAGCATTAACGTAACGGGTTAAACCTCTCTTGACTTTTGTTACACCCCTGCGTTAGTTATAGCCCCTGATGCCGCTG
>NZ_CALMCQ010000424.1 GCF_937863175.1 uncultured Meiothermus sp.
GGTCTCGACCAGCTTCAGTACCGAGCCGATATCGCGAAAATGCTGCAAACCCGCCTCGCGCACCCGGCCCAGAAACTCGCGGGCCAGCACCGGTTCGTCGGCTTGCAGGGACTCTTCTGCAAAGCGGTAGAGCATCGGCACCGGATAGGCCCGGTGGGCGTGGGCCCGCTTGTGGTCACCCAGGATTTCCAGCATCGGGTGGCCCATCGAGCGCTTGGAGATCGCCAGCAGGTGATAAGCCATACCGCCAGGCTCCCCTTTCGATTCGCGCGCTGCCCGCTCCAGGTGGCGCACCGCCTCGGGATGCCGTCCTTCGCGGTGGCGCAGCATACCCAGTGCCAACAGGGCAGTCGCATCCTCGGCCCGCGCTACGGCATCGGTCAGGTAGGGTTCGGCTTCCTTCAGGTCGCCCAGCGGCACCCCATCCAGCGCTTCCGGCCCCCGCACCTTGAGGCCCACCAGCGCCAGGCCCAGTGCGCCGGAGGACTCGCCCAGATCGTAGAGGCGCTGGGCGTAGCGCTCGGCCCGACTCCACAAACCCTGCTGTAGGGTGGCTTGCAAACCCAGCCGCAGCAACCCCCGGGTGAGTAGGGCGGGCGAAAGGTCTTCCACAAACTCTACCCGGCGGCTGGCCTCGCTCCAATCCCCCTCCCGCGAGAGCCGCAGGGCCCGTTCCTCGGTACGCTCGAGGGCTATCTTCAGGTACACTTCGGCCTCGGGCAAACCACATTCGTAGAGTTGGCGCAGTGCTTCGGACAAGCGCCCCAGACCGATGCAAACTTTTCCCAGGGCCAGCTTGAAGCGTCCACCACGGCTGGCCAGCTCCTCCAGACGAGGCAGGGCCCTCCGGTAATCTTCCAGTTCGGCCCAGCACAACACCCGCAAATCCTCTGCTTCGGGGCGACCGGCCAGCGCCAGCGCCTCGTCTGCCTCGGCAAAGCGCGAGAGGGCCCACAGGGCCCTTCCCCGCAGATAGCTCGGTTCACCGACGGTGCCCGCGGGTACCCGCGTGAGAACTTCAGCATAGGCTCCTTCCTCGAGCAAGGCCCAGATTTCACCGGTGGACGGAAGGGGATCGGCCAGTAGAGCGGGCTCCGATATTCTTGGGGCCGGCTCTACCGGCGGAATCGGAAGCACTTGCGGCTCCGGTTGTAGCAGCACGGTGGGCATTCGCGCGGCAATAAGGGCATACTCACCCTCGCCCACCTGCTGCACCTCAGTAAAACCCAATTGTTGTAACGCTCTCATTGCTGCCCGGGGGTTCTTCCCCAAAAATGGGCCGTGTCCATAGGCCAGTACCCCCCCCGGTCTGAGCACGCCCCTCAGGCCCTGCAATCGCTGGCATAAGTCGAAATGTTGGAAGTAGGCGGCCTCCTCGAGGGACGCCGGCAAGGTACCCAGATAGCCCTCCGGCAGGCAGGAGAGCAGCAGCACCGCATCCATCAGGGGCAAGTCCTGCTGCATGGGAAACCAACCCTCGTGCCACTGTACGGTCTCCCCGGTGCGGGCCTTCCCCAGCATCACCGCCTGTGGCACCCCCTCCAGGGCATGCCATTCCAGTTCGGGGCGGGCTTCCTGCAACAGCTTGACCAGGGCCCCCGTAAAAGCCCCCACTTCCAGAACCCTGCCCTGGGCAGGAAGATACTGGGGTAAAACCTTTACGTAGAACTCGATAAAGGGCAGATGCATTGCATAAACCAGCGCTTCGAGACGCTCTCGAGGATGGCTCAGCAGCCCGGCATAAAAACTTCGCACGGCCTCTAAATTGCCCCCACTGGCCTCCAGATAGGCTTTCCAGGCGTTCAGAATAGGTCTTCGCCTCGAGGGGCTGCCCATTCGCTTGGCCAGCTCACTCTCAAAGC
>NZ_CALMCQ010000425.1 GCF_937863175.1 uncultured Meiothermus sp.
ACTCGGTGTATGCCGCACCCAACGGCATCAAAGGCTATAGTTACCTCACGGCGTATGCCGGCACCACCCCCGAGCGGGCCGACGAAACCCTGCGCGTGGTGCAGGCCGAGGTGGCCCGGCTTGCGGAGGGGGTTAGCGAGGAGGAGCTCGAGCGCACCCGGATTGGTTTGTGAACGGCCCTGGTGATGCAGGATGAATCGTCGCGCTCGAGGGCAGCCAGCATCACCCGCGACCTCTACCTGATTGGCCGGGTTCGGACTCTGGACGAGATCGAGACCCAGATCGCGGCGGTGGATGTGCCGCGCATCAACCGTTACCTGGCCGCCAACCCCTACCAGAACCCCTGGATCGCTACCCTGGGGCCGAGGAAGCTGGCCATGACGTGATGGCCGAGGGGCTGGGGAGAAAAAGCCACCACGGGCACTTTTCCGGTTCTGCCCTGCCCCCGCCTCGGTCCATGGATCACCCCCCGGATTTCCGTTCCTGACCCCCCTTTACCCTCGGAGTGAGTATGACCCACACCAAGTCTGCTGTGCAGTTCAAGCAAGCCACCCTCGAGAACGGCCTGACCGTCATTGCCGAGGTCAATCCTGAGGCCAAAAGTGTAGCTCTGGGCTATTTTTGCAAGACCGGTAGCCGGGACGAAACCCCGGAAATGGCCGGGGTGTCGCACTTTCTGGAACATATGCTGTTCAAGGGATCGGCCAGGCGCGATGGCTTCGAGGTGAACCTCGAGTTCGATCGGATGGGCGCACAGTACAACGCCTATACCTCCGAAGAGAATACGGTCTACTACGGGGCGGTGCTGCCCGAGTTTGCCCCCCGCCTGCTAGAACTCTGGACCGACCTGATGCGCCCGGCCTTGCGCCCGGATGACTTCGACACCGAGAAACAGGTTATTCTGGAAGAAATTGCCCTCTACGAAGACCGGCCCAACATCATCCTTTTTGACTGGGGGCGGGCGCGGTACTTTGCCGGGCATCCGCTGGGCAACAGCGTGCTGGGCACGGCCCGTTCGATTGGCGCGTTGACCCGCGACCAGATGGCCCAGTACCAGGCTCGACGCTATGCCCCCTCCAACCTGGTACTGACCCTGACAGGCAAGGTGGAGTGGGAGCGAACCCTCGAGCGGGTGCAACAGCTCACCGCCTCCTGGGCCAAAGGCCAGGCCGAGCGGGCCTATCCCGAAGTTGACCCAACCGTGGGAGAGCTGCGCGAGCCTTATTCCAAAGCCACTCAGACCTACCTGGCGCTGCTGGCCCCTGGTGTTTCGGCCCAGGATTCGCGACGCTATGCGGCCAGCATCCTGGCCAATATCCTGGGCGAGGAGGGCAACAGCCGACTCCACTGGGCCCTAACCGACAAGGGACTGGTGGAGTCGGTGGGGGCGGGGGCGGATCAGGCCGACCGGGCCGGGCTGTTTTATGTCTATGCCCAGACCAGCCCCGCCAACGAGGAGGTAGTGAAGGCCGTGCTGCGCGCAGAGCTGGATCGGCTCGAGCGCGAAGGGGTGCGTTCAGCAGAGCTCGAGCAGGCCAAGAACAAGCTCGCCACCGCCCTGGTGTTTGCGGGTGAAACCCCCATGCAACGTCTGATGAGTGTAGGCCTCAACCATGCCTACAACCAGACCTACGAGCCCCTGGGCGAACTGGCCCGCAAGGTCGAGGCGGTCACGCTGGCCGATGTAAATGGGCTTCTGGAGGCCAGGCCCTTTAGCAAGAGCTTTATATACAGCCTGGTACCCGCCTGATGCGTCAGAAAAAAGAGCCTGGCTTTGACCCGGCCCGCCTTAGCGGGGCCTGAAGGCACGGGATACGACGATTGCAGGCCGGCAGTGAACCGGAAGATATTCAGCGGTTAAGGCCGCCGCGTAGTGGTGGGTACATCCTCTGCTTGTCTACCCTCTTTATGGATGCGTTTTCTGATGGAACCTGATAAAATCGGCGACAGGTACAAATACAACTGCTCGGGGCCTCGAGCCAGCCGAACCAACCCGGATGGCCCCCCGCACCGAGTCGAGAAAGGGGCAGGTTTTGGATGAATACAGTTTCGTCGGAGTCTGGATCCCATAAATTGCGGCATAACATCCCTTTTTGGGGTGCTATACCGCAGGTGTGGTGTAACTAGTAGTTAGGTTTCTCACTACACACTACCGGACATGAAAATCAAACAATACCAAGTAGATGCTTTTGCAACCCGAGCTTTTGAGGGAAACCCGGCGGCAGTGTGCCCCTTGGAAAGCTGGTTGGACGATGACTTGCTTCAAGCCATCGCCGAAGAAAATAACTTGTCAGAGACCGCGTTCTTCGTACCCAGCGCAAAGGGGTTTAACCTGAGATGGTTTACCCCGGTCAAGGAAGTTGATCTATGTGGCCATGCCACATTGGCAACGGCTCACGTAATCTTTGAATATCTTGGTTTCACAGAATCAGTCATTACATTCGAAACGCGTAGCGGTGATCTATTCGTGAAAAAGCGGGGAAGTCTCTTGCAAATGGATTTCCCCGCGTACAAGTTAACCGCTTGCGAGATTTCCGAAGCCTTGGTTCAAGGCCTTGGCGTGCGTCCTATAGAGGTATTGGCCGGCGACGACTACTTGGCCGTGTTCGATAGCGAAGCAACCGTTCGCGCCATCACGCCAAACCACGCCCTGCTCGGCCAGCTCGATTTGCGCGGCGTTATCGTTACTGCGCCAGGCACTGATGTGGATTTTGTCAGTCGTTTCTTTGCCCCCAAGATCGGTATTCCTGAAGATCCCGTCACCGGTGCCGCCCATTGCAAGCTTGCGCCGTACTGGGCCGAAAAACTTGGTAAAAATACTCTGTCCGCCAGACAGGTATCTAAGCGTGGTGGCAACCTCACATGCGAGGTAAAAACCGGCAGAGTGGTACTGACCGGAAGTGCCGTAACGTTCATGGAGGCAGAAATTGCCTTCTAAACCTAACGAGGCGCTCAAGCCGACCCGCTTCCGCTACGCTCCAGCGGTCGGCTTAGCTTTGCGTTGGGCGGACTCAAGAGGAGTAGAGAAAATGAAAGATGTTCAAATGACCGCCGGAGTTACCACGGGAGATCAATTCGAAACCGTCCACTACCCGGACGATGAAATCATCCTTCGTGTCGCGCGCGGCGGGAACGTGCAAGTGATTGAATATAACTCGACTGACCGGGAGGGGCCGCCGTCACATTCCCACGCCTGGGACGAAATCCAATATGTCATCGAGGGCGAAGTGGATTTTTACGTGAACGGGCAGTGGATCCATGGCGGCCCC
>NZ_CALMCQ010000426.1 GCF_937863175.1 uncultured Meiothermus sp.
TATAGGTGCCCCCAGCCAGTTGGAAACTATAGTCGCCCACTGGATTTTCCGTCGGGTTCTGGACGGGGGTGGTGGGGGTGCAGCCCTGGGTGTTGCAGTAACTGAAGCTCACCCCGCTAAGGGCCTGGCTACTGGACGCATTGCGAACCGCAGCCTGGATAAATCCGGCGCCTGCTTCGACCCTGATGGCGATGGAAGCACTGGCGCTGGGATCGCCCACGCTGGTGGCGGTTATGGTATAGGTTCCGGGGGTTTCGGGCGCAACAAAAACGGCCTTGGTATCGTTGGCAACGATCTGGCCGCCGTTGCTGTGCCAGGTGACCCGGCGATCCGGGTTGTGGGCCACCAGGGCTTTGAGTTGCACGGTAAAGCCCGAGTACAGGGTAGGAACGGTCTGAGGAACCATGAGTACATCGGTTCTGGGGGAAGTACCGCAGCCCACAAGCAGGGTCACCAACAGAGCAAACAGAAAACTTCGCATCACATAACCTCCTGGGGCCAAAGCCCACCCACTTCCTCGAGGATAGACCAGGCCCCAGGAGGTAAATGCTGATTTGCACCTTCAGGCGTTACGAGGCTCCGATGTTGTCAAGCTGCGATTAAGGTTCTCCTGGTTAGGAATTTGTAGTGCGCCAAGAGGCTCGGAGCGGAACTGCGCCGTCGCAAACCCCCAGGCATCTCAAATGATGCCATCACCGAAATTTCTATCCTGGGCAACCTTAGAAAACCGCTCAGATAGCCCTTTGTTCCGACCTGGTTTGCAGGGCTTCACAGGATGGAGTCAAGTCGGGCCATCTCCTCCTCCGACAGGAGAATCTGCAAAGCACCGGCGTTGCCCTCGGCCTGCCGTGCGTTTTTGGCTCCAGGAATGGGCAAGGTGCCTTTTTGAATACACCAGCGCAGGGCCACCTGGGCCGGGGCCACACCCAGGCTCTGAGCGATCTCGCTCAGGGTTTGCAGGAGCTGGGGAATTTGGGCTTTGTGCATTACGTAGCGCTGGGCACGGTAGCGGCCAGGCGGGGGGTTCTCCAGACGGTACTTGCCGGTGAGCCAGCCCATTGCCAGCGGGCTGTAGGCCATCAGCACAATGCCCTCGGCCTGCATGGCTTTCAGCAGGCCGGTTTTCTCGGGCTTGCGCTCGAGCAGGTGGTACTCGACCTGGTTGGCCGCCAGCGGAACCCGGTGTCTGGTCAGCACCTTCGCCACCCGCTCGAGCTGGGCCAGATCGAGGTTAGAGACCCCCACCGCTCGGGCCAGCCCCTGTTCGAAGGCTTCGGCCAGCGACTCCGCCCACTGCTCGAGCGGGACGGGCTTCCAGGGCCAGTGCAGCAGATACAGATCCAGCCGGTTCATCTGCAAGCGCCGCAGGCTCTTTTTGAGCGCGCCCAGAAGCACCTTGCGGGAAAATCGCCAGGGGTACGGAAACATCTTGCTGACCACCAGGGGTTTGGGCTGCTGGGCCTGGTAGTACTGTCCAATCAGCTTTTCCGAAACCCCAAAACCATACACTTCGGCGGTATCGAAGAGGCGCACCCCGCCCCGCAACGCGGCTTGATAGGCCGCCTGGGTATCGCTTTGCTGGTAGCCATGGCCATAGCCCCAGACCAGTTTGTCGCCCCACTGCCAGGTACCGATGCCCAGGGGCGGAATGGGAGGAAGGCCGGGAAGCTGAATTAACGCGCTCACCGCTCGAGCCTACCGTGCGGCTCAAACCAAAGTATGTGGCTTGTGATCAGGTTTTGCGCCTGGTGTACAGGCCCAGCCTGTCCCGACAGGGGATCGTCCGCCCGGTGTACAGGCCCAGCCTGTCCCGACAGGGGATCGTCCGCCTGGTGTACGGGCTATGCTCCGTCCCGATACTGACGCCAGGGTTTGGGACAGAGCCAGGGTTAGGGGCACCCTGAGGGAAAAAAACCAGCTTGACCAGGCACTAGCCCTGCGCCACTTCAAAATAAGCTTCCTGCAACCGATCCACAATCACCTCGAGGCCCTTGTCAATGGCCCGGTCCAGGTTTTCGGCTGCGATCAGCGGGATGCCTGCACCCCTGGCCAACTCTTCCAGATGCTGCTGGATCAGGCGAATCTGATCGAAGTGGTGGGCATAGGCTCCACTCGAGCGCGACCCCCTGGTTTCGCGTTCCCGCAGGGCAAACCGGTCGCGGTGTAGCTCTATATCCTCGAGCACCAGCATGATGGGAATTTGAATAACCTCGCTCTGGTACTGGTGGGTCATGTAGCCCGGAACCACATGCACCCCCTCCACCACCAGCGAGGTTTTTTCCCTGGCGCTTCGTTCCTGAATGGCCCGCAACCCCACCGCCACCCTCGAGACCTGATCGCGGAATCCCTGCATCACCAGTGCAGCGCTGGGCTCGGCGGTATGGGGGGTGGCAAGCGCCTGCCACGAATCGAAGCTGCTGGTATGCAGGGTGGGCAGGAGGTCTCGGGGAATGGTCGCCCGCAAAATTTCCCTGACCGCATCGGTGGAAATCATGCGGGTGATACCCAGCCGGTAGGCCAGCGCCGAGGCCAGCACGCTCTTCCCAACCCCCGCCACCCCGCCAATCAAGAGGTGTACCGGCCTGACCGCACGGCGCACGCTGCGCAGCAGGTGATACCGACGGGCCACTTCCTCCCCGGCTTCCTCGAGCAGCTCCTCCGAAACGGTTCGGCGCAGGTAGTCGCGGGTTGCCACCGTGGAGCCAGCCTCGCGCAGCCGACGCTCCACATCGCGGGCCAGGCGATAGGCCGAGTCGGGCGAAAGCCCCACTGCCATCACCGACTGGGCCAGCACCCCCTTGGAGAAGGGAACCCGGGGCTCACCCTCGCCTTCCTCCACAAAAATCTCTCCGGCCAACGCTTGCCGTCCGGCATAGCGGGTTCGGGCCGCAGGCCCAAACAGCTCTTCAATTTCGGCGGTAATCCGCTTTTCCAGTTCGGGTGCCTCGATCGAGCGCACCCCACTGCGGCGCAGCCGGATTTCCACCGAGCGGGCCAGGGCCTGGGCCTCGCGCATGGCAAACCCGGCATCTTCCAGGCTGCGGGCCAGCACCCCTTTGGAAAAAGGGCGCCGGCGGTACCCTTCCTTAACCACAATATCCTCAAAAGCCTGGGTCTGGCCCTTGATCCGCTCGGCCAGTTCGGGGCCAAAGCTTTTTTTCACCTCTTGAATAAGCAGTTTCTTAAGGGCCAGGGCGGTAATTTCCGGCTTTTTCCGGGTCTTGAGCTGGGCCTCGATGGTATGGGCCACCGACATCGCGGGCTCCATTTTCAGCCCGGCCATCATCATGGACTCCACCAGCAACCCTTTGGAAAAAGGCCAGCGGAAGCCGCCTGGCGTTTTGATGAACACTTCACGCACGGTTCAATCGTACCGTAAATACGATTCGAGCCGGCGATACCGGCGCCGGGGGCCGTCAAATCGGTGAATTGATCTTCCCTGCCGGTTGTCCGGGCGGGAGAGCGGCTTTCAAAAAAACGTTTGACACACCCTCTGGCAGATGCTAACCTAGCGTTTGCTGAACCACTCGTTGTGGGCAGGCGCGGCGCTGTAGCCAAGTGGTAAGGCAGAGGTCTGCAAAACCTCCATTCACCGGTTCGAATCCGGTCAGCGCCTCCAGATGGTTTCCACCTCCTGGGGCGGAACCTCGGCAGCAAAACACCCCGCCTCCGCGGGCGCGTAGCTCAGATGGCTAGAGCACTACCTTGACACGGTAGGGGTCGCTGGTTCGAGTCCAGTCGCGCCCACCAGGTGCAGGACAGGAAAACCCCTTTATGCAAAGACTGCGTAAAGGGGTTTTTGGTGCAACCCGCTTAGTTCAGGGTGCGCGGGGTCGGGGCCAGCAGCTCACTCAGGGGGAGGGCTACCGGAACGAGCTTGCTTTTTCTCCACACTGAAAAAGCGGAAGGGGTACTCGTCGGTCAGCTCGGCCCGGCCCTCATCAACCAGTTGCAGCATAAGCTTCATCAGCCGGCGGCGGGACATGGGAAAGCGTTTCTCGAGCTCGTCGTAGGTCAGGGGAGTCTGGGTCAGCGCCACCACCACGGAGGCTTTCAACTCGAGCCAGCGTCCGGCCCTCGAGCCGCGCTCCTCCCCCAGCAGCCGCGACACCAGCCGATCCCGCAGGGTCATGGCCTGTTCTATGCTGAGTTCCAGGGTCGGGGCCAGGTCGGCCAGCGACTCGCCTTTGGCGTAGGCCAGCACCAGCTTGCGCTCGGACCTGGGCAGGCGCTTGACCGCCTCCTCCAGCGTTACTCCAAAGCGTTGCTCCACGGCCTGGCGAAAGTGCTGGCCCTGGGCCGGTACCGAAGAACCCTCGCCCTGGAGCTTTCTCAGAGCACGGCGTTCTATCTGGCGCACCCCTTCTGCGGTCAGCTCGAGTCTCCCGCCAAGCTGGCGCAGGCTCTCCCCCGCAGCCCGGGCCAGCAAAACCTCGTGCTCGAGCGGAAGAAGCTTCTCGAGATGATCGGTCAGTTGGTTCGGCAAAATGCCCTTGCTCAAAAAATACTGTCCTGGTGTTTTTTTTGGCATATCGGCTAGGAACACCCCGCCCTTTAGATTATAATGACATACCGGGTGTTGCAAGCCAAACTGTACGCCCAGCCGCGCAGATAGCCGTTCACAAACTCAGATGCAGGGACTCAACGGTTGCAAGGCATTGCACAAAGGTGGAAAATATGAAAGAACAAGCCATTCTAATCATGTCGTCCGAAGGGGCTGCCCGTCCA
>NZ_CALMCQ010000427.1 GCF_937863175.1 uncultured Meiothermus sp.
ACCGCGGCGTTCTGGAGAGCACCGGCAGCATGGACGATCTGGCCCGGCAGCTGGCCCCCTATGAGATCTTTCTGCGCCCGCACCGCTCATTCCTTGTCAACATGGAATATGTCCAGAACATTTCCAGCCGGGCCGTCACCCTGACCAATATGCTGATCTCACCCTGGACCGGCATTGGCATCCTGGCCGTAGGCTTTCTCGCAAAGACCAGTCCCGACCTGGCCATCTCAATCCTGGTGTGGAGCCAGGTGGTTCCCATCGCGATGGGCCTTTCGCTGGTCTTCAAGCCGGAGCGAGTCCGCGCTCCCAAGCAGGAACTGTACCCCTGGCGACGGCTGTTGTTGTTTATTCCAGCCGCCTTCGGGCAGACCTTTGCTCCGGCTCTATTCAGCTTCTACCTGCTCAAGTACGCCCAGGGGATGGGCCTGAGCATGTTCTGGATTGTGGTTTTGATCGTGCTGGGGGCCGTAATTTCAACCGGCCTTCTGATCTGGACAGGCCGCTATGCCGATCGCAAAGGCCCCAGGGGTTTGCTCATCACCGGGCTGGCCCTGATCGGACTGGCCATGATCGGGCTGGGGTTTCAGCCCGAGCTGCCGGTATTAATTCTGTTGGCCGTGGTGGGGGGCCTTGGCTTTGGCTGCTTCGGCCCGGCCTGGAATGCCCTCCTGGTGCGACTACTGCCCCAAAACAATCGGGCCGCTGCCTGGGGTACCATCATGACCGTGGAGGGCCTGGGTCACGCCATCGGCCCCGCAGCGGGCGGGGTAATGGCGGCCGCTATTGCCAACAACGCACCCTTTTTTGCCGGTGGAGCAATCATGCTGGTGCTTAGTCTGTTCTACGCGCTGGCCCTCTGGAGACCCTGGTGGAAATCGCGACGATAATCGGTTCAGTCCTGGTCGCTGGCCTCCTGGCCTACGGGCTGGCAGACGTCCTGGGGCGCTGGATGGGGCTGGGAGCACTGGCCTGGGGCAGCCGAGCCGAGCCAGCCATCGCACTTACCTTCGACGATGGGCCTTCCGGTCAGACTACGGCAGTCCTGGATTTGCTAGACCGGCATGGCTGTAAGGCCACTTTTTTTCTGACCGGGCAGAATGCCCGCCAGCACCCCGAACTGGTGGACAAAATTCGGCAGGCCGGACACCAGGTCGAAGCCCACGGCTTCTGGCACCGTCCGGCGGTCTGGATGGCCCCCTGGACGGAGTGGGTTCACATTCTGCGCAGCCCCGGCAGACTTTACCGGCCTCCCTGGGGCATTCACTCTCCTTTCACCCGACTTTTCGCCAGACTACAAGGCAAGCAGGTAGCCCTGTGGGATCTCGAGTCGCAGGACTGGCTGGACAAGCCCGCCGAACAACTGACCGAGCGGATCATGTTTTATCTGAAGGGTGGCTCGGTGGTGCTGCTGCACGACGGCCCTGTGCGTACGCTGAGAGTGCTGGAGTTACTGCTGCCAAAGCTGTTGGAAAACGGCTTTCGGCCAGTCACGATGGATGCGCTGGCCCTAAAGCCTTTAGGCCCACGCCAGGCTTTGATGCGAATTAATCAGGGTTACGAAGAGCGCTACGACCAGCAAGCGGGCAACATCCGGGTGGGCCATCGCTACAACCATGTGCTGCGTCTGGAAATCCAGTCCTACCCGGGCCCCGATCTGCCTGAGTATCCCGCAGGAACCCCCTGTGCGCACATCCATTTTGAGTCGGCCCGGCTAGCTGCCATGACACCCATCCAGGTGATCCGGGCTTTCCGCGAGACCCTTAAGCAAAGCGTGAAATTTCTGGAGCAGCACCCCGAGGTGCAGTTCCTGTACGGCCATAGCTATCTAGGTCAGGGGGCGGTAGCCCTGGGCTTTCAGACCCACCCCGTTTCCCGCACCATGCAGTGGCAGTCCAAAATCACCACGGCCTGGTTTGCCTGGCTCTACCGGGGCGAGATCTCCCGACATCTACTGAGTGAGCCCGCCCAGATGGTCTACATTTCCCGCCAAACAATCCTGGGCAAATATGGTTCGACCCGCAGGAATCTGGCGGAGTTTGCAGTAAACAGTGCCGGGGACAAGCCCTGAACCTGCCCGCCTGGGGCAGTGCGTTGCAGAGAGATCAGAAGCGAAAGTTGAAACCCAGGCCAAACTTGACCCCATCGTTGCGAATGCCATCGCCTACCCCGGTAGCGATATCGAAGGTCAGGTCGGCCCCGATCGGGCGGATACGGTAGCCAAAGGTGAACTCGGGGCGAGGGCGCGGGAGAATCTCACTGCTGAAACGAAAGCGGTAATCGCCTTGCTGGTATTCTGCGAAAATAGTCTGGTAGCCCCGTAAGTCTACGGTATAGGCAAAGAATAGCTCGGGAGACAGGTAGCGCCCGATGGTAAAACGGGTCTCTTCGATGGCGCCCCCGTTCAGCGCGGGGATCTCTACCCTGACCTGATCCAAACCCAGGGCCTTGGCCAGCTCGCGCTCGAGCTGCCCTACGATAAAGTTCTGCACTGCCGCCTGTAGACCGGTCTGGGCAATATCGGCGGGCAGCGCCGTAAGGTCGGAGCGGCCCAACAGCAACAGGGCATAGATTTCGGCATCGGTATAGGGCTGACCGTCATTCTTGCGGGCTACATCGTTGTTGAATCGAGCGATAAAGGTCGGTGTGAGGTTGACCCTGATTCGGCCATTCTGCCGTACAAACTGGCCTCTAAGGGTGAGGTTGACCTGGATTCGCCGGTTGTCCTGACCCCGGTCTTGTACCTGGGTATCGGCCACGATCTGCAGATCGGGCAGGATACCCGCCGCAGGGCTGAAGCGGGCATAGCTCCGTTCGTCGGGCAAGCGGTCACGGATGGTGAAATCGCGATCCCAGAGCCTGAAGTTGCCTCGTAGCGGCACCACTTCACCCGAGAGGTACGGGTTGGTGAAGTCACCGTTGAGAAACAGCTCACCCCCCAGCTCCCCCTGGGCCAGTGATTCTTGAATGAGCACGCCTCGTTCGGCCCGGAGGCGAATATTACTAAACTCCACCGGCACCGCACTGGCTGCACGGGCGGCCCCCGGCTCAGGAGGAGCCGCGATGGCGACTTCGCGCTGCCCCTCGGGCAAACCCAGTCGCGCACGGATCACGTCGGCGGAACCCTGGACAACATAGGCCCCACGCTGGTAGCGCAGAATGAGGTTGGTCTCGAGCAGACCCTCGAGCAAGAAGAACTGCGGATAGCTGACCGGCACCTGCCCCTGCAAGGTCAGGATCAGCTGGGGGAACAGCGTCCCGTACAAACGGGCCTCCCGATTTTGCAGGGTTGCGTCCACGGTGTAGGCGGGGTAGTTGAAGCTCAGGTCGAAGGGCTCGTCCGGGCTCAGAAGGGGCAGGTTGGCACTGCCCCTGGCCCGCACCGTGAAGTTACTGAGGTTGCCTTCGCCGGATAGCTCGGCCTCGGCCGGGTAGGGCGCGGTGAGTTTGATGCGCCCTTCGGCGCTGGCGGTATCGCCCACCCGTAGCACGGCACGGGGGGTCTCGGCCCGTACCGGCCCCAGTTTGAAGTCGAAGTTTTCCAGCGTCAGGTCGAAGACCTGTCCGCTGGAGGCCAGCCGCAAGGTACCGCTGCCCTCGGGGGCCAGGGGCTTGAGGTTGGGAATCACCTGTAGAACCGGGGTGAAGGAGGTGTTTTCCAGGTTCAGGCGAAGGTTGCTGCCCTGCCGACCATAGTAACCCGAGCCGCTCCAGGTGCCCTTGCCCGAGAGGGCCAGCTGGTCAATGTAGAGCCGCTCCTGCTCGAAACGCAGGGCGGCGGTGCCCACCAGGGTATCGCCCCCCCCCTGGAAGCGCAGGTACTCCCCCACCCAGATGCCCCTGGAGGCCCAGGGGTTGCGGGTATCGAAGCTAAAGGTGGTCTTGCCCGTCCAGTAGGCCTGTCCGGCCAGATCGCCTGCCCAGGTGGAAAACAGCCAGTGCAGGGGAAAAGACGCGGCGGTGGCTTCCCCGCTGAGGATGCCATTTTCCAGCCTCACGTTAGCAGTGGTGCGGTTGGAGCCCAACACGGCGTTCTCGCCCAACGCACCCTGACTGCCGGCGCGCTCGAGGCTAAGGTCGGCACGCAGGAGGCCGTTACCAAAGGAACCCTGGACACGGGTCGCCAGGGCCAGGTTGTCGCCCCTGACCCGCAGACCAGGGCTTTGGAGGTTAAACTCGACCTGGCCCTGGTTGTAATCCAGCGACCCGGTTGCACGTCCGG
Source organism: uncultured Meiothermus sp. (assembly GCF_937863175.1). GTDB lineage: Bacteria > Deinococcota > Deinococci > Deinococcales > Thermaceae > Meiothermus. The sequence continues at coordinate 4,220 of NZ_CALMCQ010000427.1, forward strand.
TAATAAAGGGTAGACGGCTGCTGACCTGTGGAATTTCCTCGAGCGCAAGGTCGCTAAAGCTGGTACGGGCCTGCAGTCTATCGCGGGCCAGACTGGCCTCCACTTCCAGACGCCCCAGATCGCCCCCCAGGCTGCCTCTGGCGGTCAGGGTTTCCTGGCCCTCGAGGGTGAGTTGCAGGCGGCTGGCGAGAAATTCTAAGGGCAGGTTGATGCCAAGGCTGCCCTGCCAATCACCCTGGCCCGAGTAATTCATCTGACCCTCGATCCAGGGCCCCCTGGCGCTGAGTTTGGCCTCGAGCAAGCGTCCCTCGGCCTCGATCTGCTGTTTCTGCTCGGCATCTCGGTAGCCCAACTGCCAGCGTCCGTCCAGGCCAACCTGCCCACTCAAAGCCCCGCTCTTCCAGGGAAGCCAGGGGGTCTCGGGATGTGTAATGCGCACATCGGCGCGGGATCCCTTACCCTCGAGGGCCACCCCCAGGCCATAGGCCGCCAGGTTGAGTCCGCCGCTG
>NZ_CALMCQ010000428.1 GCF_937863175.1 uncultured Meiothermus sp.
CTTTTTTTGTGGGACCAGGGCTCGAGCGAACGCACCCGGCTGGCCCAGCTCGAGACCCAGGCCCGCAAGCTCACCCTGGAACTCGAGGCCGAAAAAAGCCGCAACGAGGCCTATAGCATCGAAGCCGTACAACTGCAGCAGAGCCTCAAGGTTCTGGAGGCCGAAATCAACCACCTGCGGGTCAAGGCTGGCCTGCCCCGGATTCGCCTGGTACCCGAATCCATCCAGCCCAACCCGGTGCCAGGCTCGGCTTTGCCAACCACCCCTCCCAGGCCAGACCGTGCACCCAGGGGCGCCGGCGAGCCCATCGAGTTGGGCAACTTACTGCTCAGCTTGCGCTCGCAGGTGGGGAACTTTGCGGCGGAACTCGAGTCCACCGCCATTGCCCTCAACAACCCCCTACCCCCAGATCCCAACCCGGGACGCATTCTTCGGCGTCCCCAACCCCCTACCCAGGCCCGCGCACCCCAGGCCCACACCCCCGATTCAGCCCGGTTTATACCAACAGGCCTGCCCTTGCTGGTAGAGACCCGCGTCACCTCCGCTTTCGGCTACCGCTCCAACCCTTTTGGCGGGGGTGCGTATGAATTTCACAATGGGGTGGATTTTGCCGCTTCCGAAGGTACTCCGGTCTATAGCACCGCCGCTGGAACCGTGAGCGAGATGGGCTGGAACCCCGTCTTCGGCCTGATGGTGCTCATTGACCACGGCAACGGCCTGCACACCCTGTATGGGCACCTCTCCGCAAGCTATGTCTCACGCGGGCAGCAGGTCGAGCAAGACATGCTCATTGGGGGGGTCGGTTCTACCGGACGCTCCACCGGGCCCCACCTGCACTACACGGTCTATCGCTATGGGGTTGCCATTGACCCCTTGCCTTATGTGGGCTACGTCTCCAGTCGGTAAGTTCAGGCCAGTTCTGCCTCTTCCGTACCCAGGTGGCCCGGCTCTGGTACGGATGTTCTCGCTTCTTGAATGACACAACAGCGGCGAAAAGCACCCGACCTTCGACTTGCGACCATTCCCTGGTCGGTGCACAGTTCAATTGAAAAAGTAGCCACCCGGATCGTTTCACCCAGTCCCCCCTTCCCTTTTCCTGTGGGGTGACTTTCCTGCTCCCGGAGGCTTTTTTTGTTGCTTTTAACAAATTTGAACCCCGTCCAAGCAGGGGGGGTTTCGTACGACTCTCATTCTGGGGTATAAGATAGGGCGTTATGGCCTTAGAGCGGCTTTTCCGCCGTCGCCGGGCACAGGGCGAGGCGAGGGATATTCCCGAGCTGTGGGTCAAGTGTCCCCGGTGCGACGCGCAGATTTATAAGAAAGACCTCGAGACCAACCTGCATGTATGTCCCAAATGCGGACATCACCTGCGGCTGTCTGCCGACAAGCGCATTGAGATGCTCGCCGACGAAGGCAGTTTCGAGCCGGTTAATGGCCTCAAACCCACCGATCCTTTAGGGTTCCACGATACCGAACCTTACCCCAGACGCCTCGAGCGCTACCAGAGAGAAGCCGGACGGCCCGATGCCATCGTGGGTGGACGCTGTAGCATTGGCAGCGTACCCAGCATTCTGCTGGTAATGGACTATGCTTTTGCAGGTGGTTCGATGGGCAGCGTGGTGGGCGAGGAAATCACCAGGGGCATCGAACTGGCCGCCGAGGAAAACCGCGCGGTGGTGATTGTCTCGGTGTCGGGCGGAGCCCGCATGCAGGAAGCTGCCCTCTCGCTGATGCAGATGGCCAAAACCACCCTGGCCCTCGACCGGCTATGGGCCCGAAAACTGCCCTATATCTCCATCCTTACCGACCCTACCACGGGCGGGGTGACGGCTAGTTTCGCGGCTATTGCCGACGTGATCTTGGCCGAACCCGGCGCTCTGATTGGCTTCGCCGGGCCCCGAGTGATCAAGCAAACCATTCGTCAGGATCTGCCCGAAGGCTTCCAACGCTCCGAGTTTCTACTCAAACATGGCATG
>NZ_CALMCQ010000429.1 GCF_937863175.1 uncultured Meiothermus sp.
AGCTGGTCGAGACCCTGGAAGGGCCCTGGGAAGCCTTTCGGATGCTGGCCCAGAGTCTGGAGCGTACCCTCGAGCCACCCTTAGAACACCTGGAACTGGCCTATCGCCTCTCACGGAGCTTCTCCCAGAGCAGTGAGGCCGAGACCGTGCGCGGGCAGTACCTGGCGGCGCTCTACAATGCCGGGCAGCCCCTGGGAGCCGAGGGGCTGTTGCTGGCGGAACTGGCCCGCAACCCCGAAGCCCTGGAAGTGCTATATGACCTGGCCGAACACTACGAACGCACCGGAGCCTACCAGAAGGCCGCTCAGACCTGGCGCAAAGCGCTGGAAGCAGCCTACTACTGGGAAAAAGACCTGGAACTATCGCGCGAAATTCTGCGCAACTTGCTGTTCCTCAACCCCAACGATCCCGATTTGCAGCTCTACCTGGAAGAACTCAAAGCCACTTCCAAAGCCCTCTCCCGGTTAGATGGGGTGCCCGATACCCTGGCCGGAACCGCTGTGGACAGTCTGATCTCCGAGGGCCTGCCGCGCTTCCACGGCGAGTACCTGATCGTGGTGGGGGGCCACACCCAGTTGCGCAGCCGCATGCTGCCCTACCTGGAGAGCCAGGGACTCAAACTCGACTGGTTCGACTCGGACGGCAACACCGCCGGACGCGAGATTATCCGACGCATCCAGAGCCGTTTAGAACGCGCCCACGGCATGATGATCATCAGCAGCTACGTGGGCCACGACCTCTCCGAGCCGGTGCGCCTGGAAGCCGAAAACCTGGGGGTGCCGGTCTACATCACCCCTGGAAGGGCCAGGGGAATCACCGGATTCTTGCGGGCAGTGGCAGAGTTTGCTCCGCAGTTGTTCAAGCGAGCGCTGCGAGGCCGGTAACCTGTGATACCAAGGTCGCAGAAGGTTGATAGGTGGGCGGTTTTTCAATAGACAGCATCCCCTATCGCGATTTTCACTATTTTGCCGCTGGGAACAGGCAAAAATAGGCTATGTATGGCATATTTGTCCAGGGAATGGCCTCTTACCAAGTTCGGGTAGCCATGTGCGCCCACGATAGGAGTTTCGGCGATGGTTTTGCGCGGTGCACTTCGGAGGTTTGCGGCGGCGCGGCTCTGTTGCCGGATCCCGGTGGGTAGCACAAATTCCCGACGTAGAGATCCTTAGTCTCCCATCGGTCTGGTTGATTTGAAAACCGCTCCTGAGATCGGAAGAG
>NZ_CALMCQ010000430.1 GCF_937863175.1 uncultured Meiothermus sp.
TCCGCCTGAATCCCCGCGCCCTGCAGGAGGCCCAGGCTATTGAAAAACGCCTTGCTGGGGGGGAAAACCTGCCGCTTGCAGGTGTCCCGATTGCCATCAAGGACAACATCTGCACCCAGGGCCTCGAGACCACTTGTGGCTCCAGAATACTTTCTTCTTTTGTGCCTCCATACAGCGCTACGGTGGTGGACAAACTCCGCCAGGCTGGGGCGGTCATCATTGCCAAGACCAACATGGACGAATTCGCCATGGGTTCTTCTACCGAGTATTCGGCCTACGGCCCGACCCGCAACCCCTGGGATTTGGAGCGGGTGCCTGGAGGCACTTCGGGGGGGTCGGCGGCTGCGGTGGGGGCCGATATGGCGCCGGTTGCACTTGGAACCGACACCGGCGGCAGCGTACGCCAGCCTGCCGCGCTGTGCGGGGTCTATGGGTTCAAGCCGACCTATGGACGTATCTCCCGCTATGGGGTGGTGGCAACCGCCAGCAGCCTCGATCAGGTAGGCACCCTGGCCCGTTCACTGGAAGATCTGGCCATACTGACGGATGTGGTAAACGGCCATGATCCCATGGATAGCACCAGTCTGGAAGCCATACCCCGGTTCGGCGCAGCCTTGCAGGCTTCGGTATCGGGAATGACCGTCGGCATCGTAAAGGAAGCCCTGGCAGTGGGCAATTCCTCTGGCGTTTTGGAGGCCCTCGAGCGGTTCCGGGTGGTGATGGAGGCGCAGGGAGTGCATTTTGTGGAGGTTAGCATTCCAACCCTGGACTACGCCCTGGCTGCCTACTACATCGTCAACACCGCCGAAATCAGCTCCAACCTGGCCCGTTACGATGGAACCCTCTATGGCCTCCGGGTGCCCGGCGAGGATAGCATCGCCACCATGATGCAAAGCCGCGAACACGGTTTTGGCCCCGAGGTGCAGCGGCGGATTCTGATGGGAACCTTTGTGCTTTCCTCTGGCTATTACGATGCCTACTATGGCAAGGCGTTGCGGGCCAGGGCCAAGCTCAAAGCTGATATGGACGCCGCTTTTACCCAGGCCGACCTGTTGCTTACCCCTACCAGCCCCTTCCCGGCCTTCCGTTTTGGCGAGAAAACCGGCGACCCCCTCTCGATGTACCTGGCCGACATTGACACCGTGGCCGTCAATCTGGTCGGTGCGCCTGCGCTGAGCATCCCGGCTGGGTTCGAGGGTGCCTTGCCGGTGGGGGTGCAGTTAATCGGCAAGCCGCTGCAGGACGAGCGAATCTTTACCGTGGCCCATGCCTTCGAGCAAGCAACAGAGCGGGCTTTTGCTCGAGTGGCCAGGTTGAAATGGTAGGCTTGTGTTCCATGAGTTTGTGCATCCCGGTAAAGATGCTGCTGGGAGTTGCAGGTCTCTAATCTCAACCCAGAAACCTCGAGCTGAGAGTCACAGGACGAAGCAGGGAGGGGGTTGTCGGCCAAGGGCTATGAGTTACTGACATAACGCAAGAATCCCAGAACCAAGCGGTACTTAACGTTAAGGCGTTAATCTCTGTGAAGCTCTGTCATATCAGTGTAAGCTGCGGTATACTCGCTGAGAGACCTTTTTATTCTCTTGGACTCGCATAAACAACCAGGCTTTCTACCGGGTCTCAAAGCATCCCTCGAGGTCTCGTGCTTATGATGCACGTATCGCCGGTTCCTAACCCCAAACATTCCATGAGCCCGACCCACTATCGTCTTTCAACCCGACTTGCCCGTCATCTTCGTAGCACTGGTAGCCAGCTTTCCGAACACACCCTGGCCCTTCAGGTGCTGGCTTCACCGGGGTTGCCAAAGGGTGCTTGGGCCAACGATTTGCTGCGGGAGCTGCTGGATGGGCGGTTCGAGCGGAGGGAGGACGGGATTGGTTTGTGGGAATGGAAATATACCTTTCCAGCGAGGGGAGAAGCTGTGGTGGTGCTGGATGTAGAGACCACCGGTCTTTCGCCTGAGCACAACGAAATTATCGAGCTTGCCATGGTGCGCCTGGAGAATGGTGAGCGCACGGTGTTTGAGCGCCTGGTGAATCCAGGCGTTCCCGTACCACCGTTTATCAGCCGCCTGACCGGAATCCGCAATGAACATGTGCGTGGTGCTGCCGACATCTACACGGTTTTGCGTGAAGCCCTGCCGCTCCTGGAGGACGCGACCCTGATCATTCAGAATGCCGGGTTCGACCTTGGGTTTTTACAGCCCCGGTTTAAACGCCTGGGGTACCGACTGGATAATCCGGTGGTAGACACGATACACTGGGCACGCAAAGCTCTGCCGGGGCTGAGCAAACGCGGTTTGGATTCGCTGGCATGGGCCTTCGATCTCGGCCCCATCAATGGTCGTCACCGTGCGTTGGGAGACGTGGAAACCACGCTTCAGGTCGCTCATGAAATGTATTACATGCTAACCGCCGGTAGACCCACCTCGACCAGTCAGGTTGCTGCTGCAAGAGCCTCCTAGGAAACCTATGATTGCGCGTTACGTCCTCACCAGTGCTTGCCTAAACAGCGGAACCATGAATCTTACCCAGTCGCTGCGGGTTTTCTTGCAGGGGAAGGACCGCATTGCCCTTCGTGATGAGGAGGGCGAAATTTACGATGGTAGCGTGAACTGGCGACAAAATCGCCTCGAGGGCCTTGCGCCCTACTACGCCAAACGACGGCTGGGCGTCAACGACAAGATTGCCTTGCACCTGGAGGAAGAGGAGATTGGCCTGGAAGCCCTCACGCCTTCGGCCAGGCCAGCCCGGTTCCGTTCGCCTGAGTCGGAGCATTCCAGACCCCAGCCTACCGAGGCCGTCCCGGAAAAAACTGAAAAACGGGTCAAGGTCACGCCCTACCCCAAAGAAGTGATCTTTCCACACAAGCCCGTTGCCAGTGAGGTGCCGGCTTTTTCAGTAGACCTCGAGGCGCTGGGTCTCAGCCGCGAATCGGGAAGTGCGCCCTGGGTGTTCAGGGCTGCGATGGGCCGCCGTACTTTCCACCTGGCCCTGGCCAAGTTTGGCGAGATGGAGGCCAGGGAATTGCTGGCCTACCGGCAGCAAGGCCGGGTGCAGTATGCCGCGATTGTGGCAAGTGAGTCCTCCAAACCCGAAGCCCTGGCCGAAATTGCCACGGTGCGACCTTCTGGGCTGGTGCAGGTAGGCTTGGGCTATGCCTCACCCGAAGCATTGCAGCGCCTCGCCAAACTTAGAAGTGCATTCCCGGTAGGCCCCCTGGATATTGAGCGGCTGCTTCGCGAAGGGCGGATTGACCTGGAAAACGTGGAGGGGCTCGGGCGCGAAATTTACAGTGTGCTGCGCGAACGTAGTCACTTTTCGGCAGTTCTAACCCTTCTGGCCGACCAGCCTCCACAACAAGTCTTTCTGCTGGCCGACCTGATGCCTATGGCGCGGGATATGAACCTCGAGGCCGATCACCTGCAGAATGTGCTCGAGAGCCTCAGCAGTCCTCCCTTCCTGCTCCTGAGGCGTCTCTCGCCGGGAGAGTTCCTGATGCGCCAGTCAGTAGATCAGGCTCTGGCCGACTGGGCGGAGTATGCTGGGGTGATGGTGCGGCGGCTTAACGGTGTGCTGCTCGAGCGGAAACCCTAGTTTTTTGGGGTCTACGTATCTCCTGGTTAGGAATTTGCACTGCCTTGGGAGGCACACAACGGAGCTGCCCGAAGCAAACCCCAGTAATCCATCTCATCCAAAGCCATCACCGAAATTTCTATCGTGGGCGCACTTATACCCGATTCGGTCTAACCCGACCGAAGGGAGACGCTTTTTTCGCCGACCGTCCGGGAGGGGGTGCTCCCGGATTCCAAAAGATCGCCTCGGGGTCTCCGGGTTGGAGGATGATCTTTTTGAATCCGGTATGAGAGCCGTTTCAAAAAGAGCCCCGAAGTTCTCGTACAATTTGGAAATCCCCACAAGCATGCGAGAGGCAGCCGCGCCCTGCTCGGCAACACCTACGGCTGAACGGGTGCGCTAAAGCGGGAAGTGCGACCAGGTGCCAAACCCATATGTAGGCCGAGCCTGATGCAGCGACAAACACACGGTGGAACCTCGACTGATGGGGGTACGCGAATGCTCCCGGGGCCGGCCCTGTCCAGGATCAGCGAAGAGAAAGCGGTCTCGATGAGTTGGTGGGTCTTGCTCCACCCTGGATCAGGGGCGGGAAGGCCAATGGAAAAGAGAGGCTTTATGCTTGAAATTGATAGAAAAGGGGCCTGGCCAGAGCCAGCCGCCCCGCATGGCCGAAACAACTACATGTTTTCCACCAGGGCCTGCCCAAACTCACTGCATTTTAGAAGGGTTGCGTTGCGCCCCTCAGCCACCATCAGGCGGTGGAAGTCGTAGGTCACACGTCCCTGGGCAATGGCTTTAGTCATGGCGTGGATAATCAGGTCGGCGGCTTCAGGCCAGCCCAGGTAGCGCAGCATCATCTCACCCGAAAGAATTACCGAACTGGGGTTGACCTGATCTTTGCCGGCGTATTTGGGAGCCGTGCCGTGGGTAGCCTCAAAGACTGCGTGCCCAGTGTAGTAGTTCACGTTGGAGCCAGGGGCAATACCGATACCGCCGACCTGGGCCGCCAGCGCGTCGGAGAAGTAGTCGCCATTCAGGTTGAGGGTGGCGACCACACTATATTCGGCGGGACGGAGCAGAACCTGCTGCAGGAAGTTATCGGCGATCATGTCCTTGACCACGATCTGCTGGCCGGTTCTGGGGTTGGCAAAGGTCTGCCAGGGACCCCCGTCCAGGTCTACTGCGCCAAATTTGCTCTTGGCGAGGGCGTACCCCCAGTCGCGGAAAGCCCCCTCGGTAAATTTCATGATGTTGCCCTTATGTACCAGTGTGACCGAGGGCATATCGTTATCAATAGCATAGCTGAAAGCAGCCTCAACCAGACGGTGGGTTCCTTCCTCCGAGACCGGCTTGATGCCGATACCTGCTGTACCAGGGAAGCGGATTTTGCTATAGGGCCTGGGGAACTCCAGCTTGAACCACTCGAGGAACTTGGTGACCTCGGGGCTATCCTTAGCAAACTCGATGCCCGCGTAGATGTCCTCGGTATTCTCGCGAAATATAACCATATTTATCAGTTCGGGGTGGCGCACCGGGCTGGGCACACCCTCGAACCACTGCACTGGACGAACACAGGCATACAGGTCGAGTTCCTGACGCAAGGCCACATTGATAGAACGAATCCCACCCCCAACCGGCGTGGTCAGGGGGCCTTTGAGGGCAACCAGGTATTCCCGAATGAACTCGAGGGTGTCCTCTGGCAGCCAGACCGCCTCGCCATAGACCCGGTTGGCCTTTTCGCCTGCGTAGATTTCGGCCCAGGCAATCCTGCGCCTGCCGCCATAGGCTTTGGCAACCGCAGCGTCCAGTACCGGCTGGGATGCTCGCCAGATATCGGGGCCAGTGCCATCGCCCTCAATGAAGCCCACAATGGGGTGGTCGGGCACCTGCAGTTTTCCGTCATGAATAGAGATCTTCTCGCCAACAGGAACGGTGATTTTATTGTAGGCCATAACTCCAAAAGCATAACAGAAGCTGGAGGTTCATGGCTCGCAGCGAATTGTTAAAGGCAGGGCTCATACCGGATTCAACAGATAGTCATCCAACCCGGAGACCCCAAGGCTCTCTTTTTGAATCCGGGAGCACC
>NZ_CALMCQ010000431.1 GCF_937863175.1 uncultured Meiothermus sp.
AACCGTTATTTGAAGGCTGTGAGAGGAGTTTTGGAAGCCCACCCGCCGCCGTCATATCCCATAATTTTCGGGTGGCTTTGGGCCAGGGTAGTGGTCGAGGAGACTGGATTCGAACCAGCGACCCCCTGCTCCCGAAGCAGGTGCGCTACCAGGCTGCGCTACTCCTCGATGCCAGCGATTTATGAGTATAGAGCGGACTCGAGGCTTTGTCTAGGCAACCCCTTTCAGCCTGTTCGCGTGTTCGCTTTTCCGCCCCAATGATGGCACCAGAAGTCGCAAAATTCGCTGTGGAATATACCCGCTTCTCATCTTTGATGATGTAAAGCTAAACTCAGAATTAATCTGAGCCAAACAGATGCCTTAGCCGCCGCTTAGTATCCTGAATATCAGGCTAAATCAGCACTGCTGCCCCAGTACTCTATGTAGCCATGACCCCCTTCCTGGAGGAACCCCCATGAACCACTGGCTTTGGTTGATGATTGTGCTGAGTGTTGCAGGCTGCTCGATGCAGGATGCAGGTGCAAGTCCACCGCCCGGTGGCCCCAATCCCAGCCGGTCGGGGGTATGGTCTGACCCTGAAACCTGGCCCGGTGGGCAGGTGCCCCGGCAGGGTGAGGTAGTAACCATTCCTGCCGATCTCGCGGTGACGCTGGATGTCAGTCCGCCCGCACTCAAAGGCATCGCCATCAACGGCATCCTTCGCTTTGATAAGCGGGATTTGCAGCTCAGCGCCGACTGGATCATGGTGCATGGAAAGCTCGAGATCGGCACCCCCAGCCAGCCCTTCCGCAACCGGGCCATCCTGACCCTCACCGGCAACAACCCCAGCGAAAACATCATGGGCATGGGCAGTAAGGTGATTGGGGTGATGATGGGGGGCGTGCTGGATTTGCATGGCGAACCCCGCAATAGCTGGACCCGCCTGAGCGGGAGTGTGGTCGCCGGTTCCAACCGCATCACCGTACTGGATCCCGCCGATTGGCGGGTGGGCGACCGCATTGTGCTGGCCTCCACCGATTTCAACCCCGATCAGGCTGAGGTCAGAACCATTATCGCCATTTCCGGCAACGCCATCACCCTCGACTCGGCCCTCCGTTATCCCCATTTTGGCGAGATTACTTTTGGGGTGGATCAGCGGGGCGAGGTCGGTTTGCTGAGCCGTAACATCACCATCCAGGGGGATCAGGCCTCGAGCCAGACTGGTTTTGGAGGTCACATCATGGCCATGCAGGGGGGCACCCTGCGTATCTCGGGGGTGGAACTGACCCGCATGGGCCAGCGCAACCTACTGGCCCGCTATCCCATCCACTGGCACCTGCTGGGCGATGCACCCGGCCAGTTCATAAAGCAGTCCTCCATCCATCTGAGTTTCAACCGTTGTGTGACCATCCACGGCACCAGCCAGGTCGAGGTGGTGGGCAACGTGGCCTACAATACTGTGGGGCACTGCTACTTCCTCGAGGACGGCGCGGAAACCAAAAATCTGCTCGAGGGCAATCTGGGCATCCTGACCCGGCGCCCAAACAGCCAGCTAGGCGAGCGCCCGGTCATTCCCACCGATAACAGCCCGGCCACCTTCTGGATTACCCACCCCGACAACATCGTGCGGGGCAATGTGGCGGCTGGCTCACACCACACTGGCTTCTGGTACGCACTGCCTGAAAATCCCACTGGCCCCTCTGCCACCAACACAATTTGGCCCCGCCGTACACCGCTGGGCGAGTTTTCCGGAAATGTGGCCCACTCCAACTGGGACGGGCTCATGGTGGATCGCGGCCCCAACCAGAGCACCCTGCAAACCGAGACCACCATCTACAACCCCCGCACCAACCCTGCCGACGGCCAGAACCAGTACGACAACACCCGGAACCCGCCCGTGGTGGCGGAGTTCAAGAACTTTACCGCCTACAAAAACCGGGGCAATGCGGCCTGGTTGCGGGGCATCCACCACAAGATGACCGGGGCCAGGCTGGCCGACAATGCCATCGGGGTCACCTTCGCCTCCTCCGAAAGCACCCTGGAAGACTCGCTGGTGGTGGGTGATAGCGCCAACAAGGGCTTTGCCGAGAACTGGGAATTCCGTGGCAACGACGGGCGTAGCCTGCCCAGACCCTGGGCGGCCAGCAGCGGCGGCCCCATCCAGGACAACTTCCCGCTGCGGGGCTTTGAGTTCTACGACGGCAGAATCGGTTTCCGCAATGTGCAGTTTGTCAACTTCCAGCCTCTGCAAATCCAGAATGCCCAGGGTGGCCAGACCGCTACCCGCGAAGCCGGGGCCATGAGCTACCTGCGCTTTACTGCATTCGCCATTGACAGCCGCAATTTTGCTCAGGGAGCCCGCTTCGACAATGCCAAACCGGTCTACTTTCCCCCCCGGGCCGAGCCTACCCCTGAACAAATCGCCAGCGACGACACTGCCGATGGCTACCGGGGCGGGGTGTTTGTGGACACCGACGGCTCGGTAAGCGGCAGCCGGGGCCATGCCATTGTGCTCAACAATCCATTTCTGCTCGACACCAACTGCGTACTGCGGGCCGAATGGAACGCCGGAATCTGCAACTACAGCTATGGGCGGCTTTACATTTACAACGAAAGCGGGGGCGGTATTGCCCCGGTCTCGCTCACCCGCAACGATGGCAGCAGTCCGGTTTTCCGCATGTGGGGTACACCCAACAGCGGAGACAACAATCGCTTTGGGGCAAGTGTCATCAAGGGCCGCAACTATGCCCTGGGCGTCACTGGAACCATGCCAGGCAGACTCAAGTTGCGCTTCGATGACAGCGTTTCGGGAGACCATATCACACTGGCCATTCCCTATAGCGCAGAGCCTTCGATCTACCGCGATTACTGGATTGACAACCGTAACAAACTTCCCCGGGCAGCTTCTCGCGCAGAATTCGACAGCAGCACCGGAGACCGTTACTGGAGCGAAGGCGGCAGTGTTTTTGTGAAGCTGGTGGTGCGCGATCTGCCAGGCCGCGACTGGGCGGTGCTGGATATCTGCCGCAACGATCTGTGCAGATAAGTACCTTCAAAGCATATCTGTCACCATATCCGCCTCGGCATCCACCCGGTTACTGGGCCCTTGTGACTGCGGCTTATTCCTGTGACTTCCAGGATTTGACAGGCTCAGGGTGACGCAGCTTAGGGCGGTTCTCGGAAGGAATAGAGAGAGCTGCCATAAACCTCCCCTCGAGCCCGTCTGTGTCACACTGTGCACAGAGGTTGGCGTGCTATTGGAAACATGCTTTCGGCTCACGCACCCTGCGTCTTCTCTTTCAGCAAAGCGGCCAGGCCCTGCTCGTCCAGCACAACCACCCCGAGTTCGTGTGCTCTGGCCAGTTTTGAGCCCGCACCTGACCCGGCCACCAGGTAGCTGGTCTTTTTGCTGACCGAGCCGGATATTTTGGCTCCCTGGGCCTCGAGTTCCCGTGCTACTTGATCCCTGGGGCGGGTGAGCTCGCCAGTGAGTACAAAGGTAAGCCCTTCAAGGGCACTGCCGGTTTGTTTTTCCCTGGCCTCGAAATTAACCCCTGCGGCCCGCAGGCGCTCGATGAAACTGTGCATCCCGGGCCTGGATAGCGCACCGTGAATGGCTTGGGCGGTTACCTCGGCTACATCCTCAACCGCATCGAGTTCTTCCATCGAAGCGGCAAGAATCCTGTCTAGATGCCCAAAACGCCTGGCCAGGGTGCGGGCGGTGCTCTCCCCTACCTGTGGAATGCCCAGGGCAAAAAGGAGGTGCTCGAGGCCCCGGCTTTTGCTGCTCTCAATCTGCTCGATCAGGTTCTGGGCGCTTTTTTCGGCTTTGCGCTCGAGGGCCACCACGTCCTCCAGCTTGAGCTGGTATAGGTCGGCTGCATCGTTTACCAGCCTGGCTTGCAGCAGTTGCTCGATCAGCTTGTCCCCCAGCCCCTGGATGTCCATGGCCCGCCGGCTGGCAAAGTGGCGGATGGACTCAAAAGCCTTGGCTGGACACAAAGGATTAGGGCAGAGGTGAATCTTGCCCGATAACACCAGTTCGCTCTGGCACTCCGGGCAGTGGCGAGGCCATTCCACTGGCTTTTCGCCCCTGGGCAGGTCGGTGAGCACCCGCAGTATCTCTGGAATCACCCCCCCCGACTTGTGTACCAGCACCGTATCGCCAATGCGCAGACCCAATTCCTGCACGTAGCTTTCGTTGTGCAGCGTCACCCGGCTGACGGTGGAACCATCTAGCGAGATGGGTTGAAGCTCGGCGACGGGCGTCACCCGCCCGGTGCGGCCTACCTGGTAACTCACCCCCAGCACCTGGGTGGGTTTTTCCTCTGCTGGAAACTTGTAGGCAATCGCAAAGCGGGGGGTCTTGGAGGTATAGCCCAGCTCCGACCACAGCGCCAGATGATTCAGCTTGACCGTGACCCCATCGGCCTCGAAGGGGAGTTGTCGCCGCTGGGCCAGCATGGCCTGGTAGCCTTTCTCCACCCCCAAAGTTCCCTGGACCAGGCAAAATCCAGGCTCTACGGCAAACCCAAGTTTTTGCAACTTTTCCAGCAGCCCGACCTGGGTGGCTACGCCAAACTCACTGGGCCGTCCCACCCCATAGAAATACCCGCGCAGACCCCGGCTTTCGGTCACACGGGGGTCTTTCTGGCGCAGGCTGCCTGCAGCGGCGTTGCGGGGATTCTTGAAGGGGGCTACCCCCTCCTCCTCGAGCTTCACGTTCAGTTCCAGAAAGGTCTGGATCGGCAGGTAGATCTCTCCGCGCGCCTCCAGGCTTAAGGGTTCAGGCAACTGACGCGGCACGTCGGCGATGGTGAGCAGGCTGGGGGTAATGTCCTCGCCCACCCTGCCATCGCCCCTGGTCAGGCCCCGTCGCAGTACCCCATCGCGGTAGATCAGATTGACCGAGAGGCCGTCAATCTTGTACTCCAGCACATATTCACGGAACTCCTCGCGGCCCAGGGCACGGTTGATGCTGGCCTCGAAGTTCTGGATGTCATCAAGACCAAAGGCATTGCCCAGGGAGAACATCTGACTGGGGTGAGGCACGGCTTCGAAAGTGGTTTCGTACATCGGATTGCCCACGGTCTGAGTGGGCGAGTCTGGGGTAACAAGTTCGGGATGGGCCCCTTCCAGCTCCTTAAGTTCGCGCAGCAAGCGATCGTACTCTGCATCGGAAATCTCCGGGTCGTCGAGCACGTGGTAACGATAGTTGTGATAGCGCAATTGCTCTCGTAGTTCCGTTAACCGTTGCTTAGGTGTAGACATAATGTGATTGTATCGTTTTGTGCAGGAAGATCGAAGCAGCTTCAAATCTATCGGGCGAAAGCCCACAAAGTGCCTAAGGTGCGCCTGGTTCTTTTGTCAAGGCCCTTTCGCACCACCTGATTTCTGCACTATAATGCCGAAGGCTAACAGCCAGTTCGGAACTTGTGTTGTTCACAAGTAAATGGAGGCGAATCGCATGAAAAAATTCGTAGTACTTGGTGTGGCCCTGGCTGCAATGTTGGGCTTGGGTCTGGCCCAGGAAGTGCGCGTAGGCATGGCGTTTGACTCGGGCGGTAAGTTTGATCGCAGTTTCAACCAGTCCGCCTTTGAAGGAGCCCAGCGTGCTGAGCGCGAGCTCCGCATCCGACTTTTCGACTTCGAACCCGCCGACCCCGGTCAGGTAGGTCTGGGCATCCGTCGGTTTGCCGAAGAAGGTTTCGACCTGATCGTGGGGGTGGGCTTCCGCAATGAACCCTCCATCACCCGCACTGCCCGTGAGTTCCGCGATGTCAAATTCGCGGTGATTGATGCCGTTCCTGGCGAAGGCAGGCTGGAGAATGCGGTCGGCCTGGTCTTCCGCGAGCACGAAGGCAGCTATCTGGTGGGCTACATTGCGGGCCGTACCACCAACACCGGTGTGGTGGGCTTCGTGGGCGGAATGG
Organism: uncultured Meiothermus sp.; assembly: GCF_937863175.1. Taxonomy (GTDB): domain Bacteria; phylum Deinococcota; class Deinococci; order Deinococcales; family Thermaceae; genus Meiothermus. The sequence goes on from NZ_CALMCQ010000431.1 coordinate 5,913, forward strand.
ATATCCCCCTGATTCACAAGTTCGAGCAGGGATTCCGTGCAGGGGCAATCGCCGGGATGCGCGAGCGCAATATCGCCAGTCCCCGTGTCCTTATCAACTATGTGGGCACCACCCCCGCCGCCTGGAACGATCCGGGCCGGGCCAAGGAAATTGCCACCGCCCAGGCCAAGCAAGGTGCTGACATCATCTATGCTGCCGCTGGCGCCTCGGGTCTGGGGGTGCTGGATTATGTGAAGGAACAGCGTTGCTTGAGGCAGGATCAACTACCCACCGGCGTTCGCTTCATCTCCAACAACGCCTCGGGTGTTCCCCGCTATGATGCCTATACCCGGGCCTGCCCCGCTGCGACTACCCGCCCGATGTTCATGATTGGTGTGGATGCCAACCAGAACTACCTGGGCGATACCGATAACAACCCCCGCACCCTCAACCACGTGCTCACCTCCATGCTCAAGCGGGTGGATGTCGCCACCTTCGATGTGATTAAGGCGGTCAGGGATAACACCTTCAGGGGCGGTGTGCGCGAATTCGGTCTGAGCAACGACGGCGTCGGGTTCGCCCTCGACGACTTCAACCGTGCCCTCATTCCCCAGGCAGTCATCAACCGCCTGGCGGTGTTGCGCAGCCAGATCATCTCCGGTGCGCTCAGAGTACCCGACAAGCGCTAGTCGGTTTTGCAGCAAAACGCCCAGGGAAACCCCTGGGTGTTTTTTTTGCTAATGGCGGGGTTTCTATCGTCATATTACCGAATATTCGCCAGTGCTGGTGCGGTTGGGGGTAGAAAGCGCATCCATTCCCGGAACAAGGAGGCGGGAGGCGGTTTTCAGAAAGCAGGAGACTTTTCCCTGGACAAAAAACGAAAATTGCGATAGGGGCGCAATCAATTTGAAAACCGCCCTGAGGAGTTCTGCCAGCGAGTCTTGCCTGTATGATCTAGGACATGAACAGCCCCACTTCCCCCCCCCCGACACAACGCAAAGGTGCGGTGGCCCTCGAGCTCAAAAACGTCACCAAACGCTACCCGCTGGTCCTGGCCAATGACCAGATTTCGCTGGAGGTGCGCTGGGGCGAGGTACTGGCCCTGGTCGGTGAAAACGGGGCGGGCAAATCCACCCTGATGAAAATTGTCTATGGCCTGGTGAAACCCGACCAGGGCGAGGTGTGGGCCAATGGGCAAAAGGTTCAGATCGTCGAACCGGGCGATGCCATTGAACAGGGGATCGGTATGGTGCACCAGCATTTTATGCTGGTAGACCCATTTACGGTGCTGGAAAACGTGATTCTGGGGTCGGAACCCAGGCGAGGGGCGCAGCTTAACCTGGCTCAGGCCCGTGCCGAGGTTGAGGCCTTGATGAAAGAGCTCGAGTTCGACCTGCCCCTGGATACCCCGGTAGAGGAACTGCCGGTAGGCTTGCAGCAGCGGGTGGAAATCCTCAAGGCGCTCTACCGAAAAGCGAAAATACTCATTCTGGACGAACCCACCGCAGTCCTCACTCCGCAGGAAGCCGAGGAACTGTTTGGTTTCTTGCGCCGATTTGTGGATCAGGGCAATGCGGTTATCTTCATTAGCCACAAACTGGCCGAGGTCATCAAGCTATCCCACCGTGTGACCGTGATCCGTGACGGTGCCGTGGTGGGCACCGTCAACACGCCAGAGACCAACGTGGCCCAACTGGCCCGCATGATGGTCGGGCGCGAGGTCATCTTGTCGGTGGACAAAACCAAGGCTCGGCCTCGCGAGGCGGTGCTCCAGATCGCCAACCTTACCATCCCCGGCAAAGACAAAAAACATCGCCTGAACGGGGTCTCGTTCCAGGTACACGCCGGTGAGATTGTGGGCATCGCCGGGGTGGAAGGCAACGGCCAGACCGAGCTGGTAGAGGCCATTACCGGGCTGCGGCCTTATGAGGGCATCATCCGATACGACGGCCAGACGCTCAAGCCGAGTGCGCGGGTGGTACGCGAATGGGGGGTCTCGCACATCCCCGAAGACCGCAATGCGCGGGGTCTGGTGCTGGACTTTACCACCCGCGAAAACCTGATTTTGGGCGACCACTACAAGAGCCCCAACGCAGGCTTCCTGGGCTTTATTGATGCCGACACAATCGAAGTGGAGGGTCGCGCCATCGTCGAGCAGTTCGATGTGCGCCCCCGCAGCACCGAGCTGGCAGCCCGGCGCTACTCCGGCGGCAATGCCCAGAAAATCATCGTAGGGCGCGAACTAAGCCGCAAGCCCAGGGTGCTGGTTGCCGCCCAGCCTACCCGTGGGGTGGACATCGGAGCCATTGAGTTCATTCACGAGAACATCCTGAAGGCCAGGGAGGCCGGGATGGCGGTGCTGCTGGTCTCTGCCGACCTCAACGAGGTGCGCTCGCTGGCAGACCGCATCCTGGTGATGTTCGAGGGTCGCATCATGGGTGAACTCGAGGCCAGCGAGGCCAGCGAGGAGAAGCTGGGACTGCTAATGGCCGGAATTACCGACTGAGCTGCCCATCCTGAGCGGGTCAACCCTGGTGTGGCAAAAAAGCATGCCTGCACTGCATTTTTCCGGAACGGTCTCGGCGAAATTGCGATCTGGGAGGCATCTATTACCTGCGCAGTGTGGAGTCTGAATCCCTGAACACTTCTGAGCTGGATTCCCAGTACGTCGCCATATCCTCGGCCAGTGCGCGGGCGCGACGCAGGGTCTCGGGGTCGTCGGTGCTGTGCGAGAGGCCCATCAGGTTGGCGACCATGTCGGAGAGTCTGGTCAGTAACCCCTGTAGGGCTTCTTGCTGAGCAACGCTGAGCTGTTTCAGATTTCCAATGGTGTCGGGGCTGGCACCCACCAGGGGGCCGCGTCCGGTGCGGTGGTAGGCCAGAGCCGATTCCAGGGCGCGGTAGCGGGCCAGGCGGCGCATAAACTCGGGCAGGATATCCTGGTCTACTTGTTGTAAAACGTCTTCAGCCTGACGACGAAAACTGGGAGCCTCGAGCAAGGCAACCTCGCGGGCCAGGGCATCACGCCGCTCCAGCGCCTTACGCATGAGCGGGTCGTCGTGGATGGCCGGGGCCACACGGTTCTCGACCTGGGTCGCGCTCATGGCAGTCCAGGCCAGCAAGGTGATGAAAAAGGGGATGGGCCAGGCCGAGCGGTAGGGCTCGAGGCTCTGCACAAAAAGCATGGCTGCCACTACCGCCAGACCCGCCGCCAAAATCCAGACTGCCGGAGGCTTTACTCCTGCACGAAACACACGCCACAGCATAGATACAGCCTAGCAAATCGCATTCGTATCTGCGGGATCACGCGTAAGCAAAAACCAGGCCGAGCTTACATCGGCCTGGTATGGATCCAGGGTTATCGGGTGGGTGCACCAAAGAGGTTCTCGTCGAGCAGCCAGTCGAGACGCAGATACAGGCCGGGCTGGCTCTGGAAGCCCACCAGGCTGGTCTGGGTACCCAGCAGGTTCGCACCCACCGAGAAGGTCAGTCCGGCGGCTACCCGCAGGCTGGCCTCCACCCCCAGCGAGAGCTGGCTCGAGCGGGTAGCGGGCTGGAACAGGTAGCTGGTGCTGGCTCCCAGGCCAACCAGATCGGTAAAAAAGTAGGTGAAGCCGCCACCCAGCTGGCCGGTAAAGATGCCCGTATCGCTCAGGCGGTAGGCCGCGCCCAGGCGCAGGAACCAGCGCTCGTCGGCCTGGTAGCTCCCGCGTACCTCCCCTTCGAAGAGCACACCGCCGGCATCGCGGTAGAAGCCACCCTTGAGCACGTTCTGGGTCAGCATGCTCAGGCGGTCGCCACGGTATGCGCCGGCCAGGCTGAAGCGGGTGCCGTCGGTTCCGGCGGCCTCGCGAACGTAGGTGGCCTGGGGTGAGACGATCAGATCGGGGCTGGGCCTGTAGATCAGGCCGAACTCGTAGACCTGTTTGAAGCCAGGGGTGCTGGCCTGGCCCGACACTTCGGCGCGGCCGCTGGCTTGAAGGGTATCACCGTTGTAGCGCAGGGCAATACCCGCGCTGGCCCCACCCTGAGCATTGCTGGCAATGGTGGCGTTGGCGCTCAGGCCCAGTTGGAGCTCTTTACTCAGGGGCAGGGCGGTGTCGAGGCCCAGGCGGGTACGTCCGGCTTCGCCATCGAGGTTGGACATCTCGTAGGCAGCACTGATGTTGGTGGTGCCCAGCCCCTGTGCCCCGGGGTCGGGGGTCTCGGAAGCGTTGCCCAATAGGGTGCGCAGCAGCCGGTCGTTAGCGAAACTGCCCCTCACGCCCAAAGCCCCGGTCAGGCGCGGCCCGCTGGCCGCGTAGGTCAGGCGGTTCTGCAATCGAACGCCAAAGTTCTGGGTAAGCGTATAGTCCAAACTGAGGTCGGTGGCGCCTGGCGTACTGCCCAGTCCCACCAGTTGGCGCAGCGCGATGCCGAAACGCCCGGCCCTGGCCTCCGTGCCCAGCGAGACAAAGGCGGTGTCGGTCTGGAAGTTGTTGATGGACTGGGGGTTCAGGCCAAAGCTGGCTCCGGCTCCAAGAAGCAGGGCTAGACTCTCGTCGCCGGCCCTGGCTTCGGCGCTTACCTGCTGGGTGGTGGTTCCGGCGAGGTAGTTCTGGTTGAGGCTGTAGCGCCCGCTCAGGCCGAAGAGGCCAAAACGAGCCGCCGTACCCAGGGTGATGTCGCGGGCTGCACTGGGACTGCCGCGCGGATCTTGGAAGCCCGGCGGTATATCCTGGTAGCGACCCTCCAGGTCGAAGTTCTGGGTTTTGAGGCCAAAGCGCACCGCGCCCGCCACCCGGCCCAGGTCGCTGATGGGGGTGGCGATTTCGGCCTCGAGGCGAGCGTTGGGCCCGCCCACCCGCAAGCCCAGTCCAGCCAGGCTCGAGACGCTACTATCCAGCGAGAGCAACGTGGCTTTGATCCCAAAGGTCTCGGTATCGTAGCCTGCTTGCAGGCCGCCGCGTAACTCGCGCACGATGCCGCTCGCGGTGCTCACAGCGTAGGCGACCTCGAGGCTCTGGGGGTTGCCGTTCAGGTCGGTGGGTTGCAGTGGCGAACGCAGTTGCAGGATACCAGCGGTGTAGTCAATCTCGTAATCGGCATTGCGCAACAGAATGGTACGACTCAGCACCAGGTTGGGGTTGTTCCGATCCCGTACCACCCGCGCCGCCTGTTCGCTGTTGCTCACTACCGGGCGCTCGCTGGGTAACAGGCCCAGACGATAGAAGCTGGTGCCGTCGCCCGCGATCACCTCGCGACGGTTGGCGTTGGGCACCAGAGCCGCGAAGGCGTTGAAGCCAAAGCTGCCCTCGCGCAGCACCCCCTTGAGGCCGTTGTAGCCGGCATTGTAGCCCGTCAAGAGGCCCTGGAAGTCGGTACTGAGCTGTCCGTATTGCAGGTAGTTTTTCTCGAGTTCGAAGCGCAGGAACACACTGTCGGAGGAGTTGACATCGGTGCCGACCTGGGAACTGTCGCCCAGCAATGGGAAGCGCTGGTAGGGGTTGGCCGGTGGCAGCAGGTTTACGTCGCGGAAGAGGAAACCGTTGTTCACGCTGAAATCGGCCCCGGTGTTGACGGCGCCGGTGAAGAGCCCGTCGCCCAGCACCGTGCCACGCCCGAAGGCCCGCAGGGTACTCTCGAGGCTGAAGCCACTGCTGCCCAGGCTGGCCTGCAAGCCCACGGCTCCCGAAACGATCAGGGGACGGGGCTCAGCAGCCTCGACCGGGAAGCGGGCCTGTTTGCGCACCTCCCCCGCAGTCACCTCGATCTGCACCCCATCGGGGCTGCCGCCCTGCAGGCGCGTACCCAGGTGGGAGAGTGGGAGACGGGCCTCGCCGTGCAGCACCCGCACCTGATAGCCGGGCAGACTGGGTTCGGCGTCTTCCAGCCTGGGTTCGGGCTGTACACTCACGGTTACATAGCCCACGTTGGCTGGGTTGCCCTGGGCGTCGCGTATCACGATGGTGAGTTCGGGCTGGTCGGAGCGGTCGGTGGTGAGGGGACGGCTGGGGTAAATCTGGATGGTTTCAGGGGCGCCCCCGCCCTGCACGGTGCGGAGGTCGGCCAGGCCGCTCCTCTGGATGGGCTGGGCCCTGACCAGGGCCTCCAGCAAATTCGGCTCACCCACCAGAACCCGCACATCCCCCAGGCTGCCCAGCACCGGCTGCTGCCCCGGCGTGCGGGGCAGACCCGCCGAGCGGGTCCGCGGAGTTTGTAGAATCACACCCAGGCGATCCCGGGGGGACTCGAGCGCACCCGAGTGGGTCAGGCGGTAGCCCAGTGTGTAGCTGCTGCGCAACGGCGCGGGCAGCACCCAGAAAAGGCGGTCGCCCAGAACCAGCGGGTCGGCAATGGGATCGGAATTCTCGCGCGTGGGGTTGGCGAGGACGGACTGCTCGAGTTCTCCCTGGCGCACCGCACCGCGTAGCAAGCGGCTGCTGCCCAGGACGTAGCGGGCTCCTTCGGGCAGGCGATCCGAGAGGATAACCACGCCCGAAGCCGGAATCAGAGTCAGTTGGGCTGCCAGGGTAACTTCCGACTCCCGCTCGCGCACCGGCTCGCGTACTACCGGCGGCGGGGGGGCGGGCGGCTGGGCCACGCTCAAGCGGGCCTGGGCGTGGTTGTTGCCGGGGTTGGGGTCGGTCTCGGTAAGACGTACCTGGGCGTGGTTGAGGAGGGTTCCCGCCTGAGCTGCAGTAGCCTGTACGCTAAAGCTGCGGCGGGTTCCGCTGGGCAGGTTACCCACGTTCCAGGTCAGGGTGGTGTTGCTGAGCCCAGCCCCTTCGGCAGTTACGTTGCTCAGCCCGGCAGGCAGGGTATCGGTCAGCACCACGCCGGTGGCTGCATCGGGGCCGTTGTTAACCAGGGTCAGGATGAAGGTGACCCGGTCTCCCACACTGGCCTGAGCGGGACTCACCGTCTTGCTCAGGGCCAGGTCGGCCCTGGGTTCCGGCGGTGTGTGCGGCGGGGGGGGTGGAGGGAGCGGCGCTACCACTTCCAAAGCCACCCGGGCCTGGTTGTTGCTCTGATCGCGGTCACGTTCGCTCGAGGTGACGCTGGCCTGGTTGGTTCGCTGGCCCGCCACCCGGCCCCGCACCACCACGCTAAAGCTGCGACTTTCACCGCTCGGGAGGCTGCCCAGGTTCCAGGTCAGGGTGTTACCTTCGCGCGAAGGCACCGGGTTGGCCGAAACGAATTCCAGCCCCACCGGCAAGCGATCCGTCAGCACCACCCTGCTGGCAACATCGGGGCCGTTGTTGCGCACGCTCAGAGTATAGGTGGCGTTCTGCCCGGTCTCGATGCGGGCGGGTTCTACCATCTTGGTTACTGCCAGGTCTACTTCCAGCTGACGCGGAGGGGGGGGTGGAGCCACCACTTCCAGGCGGACATCAGTCCGGTTGTTCACAAGGGTGGTTTCATCTTCGACGGCCCGAACCTCGGCCCGGTTGACCAGCATGCCTACCGCCGACGCTGCGACCTGCACGGTGAAGGTTCGCTGTTCACCACTGGCCAGACTGCCGACCCTCCAGGTTAGCAGGTTTTCGCTTCGCACCGCCCCTTCGGTGCGAGGGCTGGACAGTCCTGTGGGAAGAGTATCGGTAAGAACCACATCGGTGGCCGCATCCGGGCCGTTGTTGACCACCGTCAGGGTGTAGGTGACGGTCTCACCCAGACTGACCCGGGGCGTACTCACGCTCTTGTTCACCGCCAGATCCACCCGGTGTGCAGGGGGTGGAGGGGGCGGCGGTTCCACCCGGGGCAGGGCTGGGCCGGGTTCGGCAGGCACACGGGCAAAATAGGGCTGCCCATCCAGGCGCAGGCGCAACTTGACCGAGTTGGAAAACTGCCGGGTGGTGGGTAGAATCCGCACCAGAATGGCCCACTCCCCCCGCAGCTCGGGGGTCACACGAAACTCGTTGCGGGCCCACTGCACATCGCCCGAACTGGTCAGTTCACGGCGCTGTCCGTTAGGGAAACGCACAAAGATACGCATCTCCTGCGGGCCATCGGCATCAAAGTTTTCGATGCGGAATACACTGCCAACGGCTGCTTGTCCCAGGGTAAGGCGGGCCGCCACCTGGTCGCGGCCTAACTGCCCACGGGTGACCACGGTAAACTGGCTGGCCTCTACCGCAATACCAGGGCTGAGGCGGAAGCCGAAGGCGTTCTTACCATTGCCGAAGGTACGTACCGGCAGGCCATAGTACCCCTGCACCAGACTGCCCTCGAAGAGGGTATCGTAGCGGTGTACCTCGGCGTTGCCATACTGCTTTTGCACCAGTGCCCCCGGCCCGCCCCGGTTAAGCAGGCCGAAGGTGGAGCGCATCTGGGCGCCGGGCGCGTATATTTCGTCGCCGTAGTAGTTCTGCACATCGCGCTTGTTGCGGTAGTCGTTGAGGTTGATGTCGGGACTAAAGAGTTCTACACGTAAGGGCTGGCCTGCGGCCCGTTCAAAAACCGCCAGGCGGTAGTCGTCTAGGGCCCCAGCCCGCTGATCCCAGCCCACCTGGCTGCCCACACTGGAAAGAGGCAGGTTGATGGACTGGGCTGTTGCGCTGTGCACCAGGCCAGAAGCCAGCACCAGCAGGCCAATCCGCACCAGTTTGCCAGTATCGTTTTGCATGGTTTTCACCCATCGTCCGGGGAAGAATACAGGCGTTTTCATCAGCGCATCTCCTCCCAGAACAGGTCGGGATCCGTCATCAGGCGGTCTATGGGGATGTTGCCGCTGAGGGTGTAGCTCAGGGTGTAGGTTCCAGCTGGCAGGCTGCCTAAGCGGATTTCGCTGCCCTGGACGCTGGGATGCAGGTTGGGCACGGTGAGCGCCCCACGGCTGCCACCCTCTGGCAGCGGATCAAAGATGCGCAGGTGGTTCACCGCCTTGTTCAAGGTCAGGGTGAAGGTCACGGTATAGCTACCCGCTCCAACCTGGGTAATGGTCTTCTCCAGCCGCTGTCCATCCACGGTCACGCGGGTCGAGCGGATTACCAAAGCCTGGCTGGCAGGGGCTTCAAAGAGGAAGTCCTCGGTGTAGATGCCTGCTCCGTCCACCCGCACCTGGCGGGAGCCGTGCAAGCCACGGTCGTCGGGCACGGCCCTGGGCACGTAGGGCACAGTCAGGCGATCCACGCGCAGGGCGTTGAGGCCCGGTGCTACTTCCGTAAGGCTGTAGCGCCCCTGGGCGTCGGTCACGGCGTAGCGCCCGTCGGATAGGTAGACCCGTACGCCTTGCAGCGGCTCGTCCACTCCACTGGTGAAGTTGTTATCGTTGTTCTTGTCGAAGTAGACCCGGCCCACGATGGTGCCCTGGTCGCTGAACACCCCCGGCTCGAGACGCACGGTAGCGGCGGCGACATTGGAGTTGACCCGCACCGGGTTAAGCGTGCTACCGATCAGTGCGCTGGCCTCGGCAGTGTTGACCAGTTGGCCGGTGGTGGGCGCGGCAGCGGTGACGGTAGTCGCAAAGCGCAGGCTGGCCGACTGGCCCGAAGCCAGCTCGCCAATCACCCAGACCAGCCGACTACGACCGCCCTCACTGGTGATTTGCGGGTCGGAAACCGGCGTACCGTTCAGAGCGGAGCTACCCGCACGGTATTCCAGGCCCGCCGGCAGCAGGTCACTCAGGGTGACCTGGCGCATCGGAACACCCGAGCCCTGGTTGGTGGCCCTGAGGATGTACTCGAGGCTACCGCCCGTCCGGGCCACACTCTGCCCCGCAGTTTTCTCGAGTACCAGGTTGGGGCCGCGAACCTCCACCCGGATGGTGGCCGGGTTGGACTCCTGGCCAGCGTTATCGCGGATGGTGTAGGGAATTTCGACGGTGCCTACAAAACCTTCAACCGGGGTAAAGGTCACACTGCCGTCGGGGTTGCGGCTAAAGGTTCCCTTGCCCGGAGCGGTGATCCGATCCTGGATGCCCGGTGTTGCCGGGTCGAGGTCGAGGGTGGCCAGATCCAGGCTTGCACCCGCCCCTGCAGCGTCATTGGACAAAGGGTTGAGGGTGACGGGGGTGTTGTAGGGCGTGGTGGCCTGATCGTTGTGGGCAACGGGTACCGTGGGGGCCAGTACCGTGACCACAATTTCGGCCGTGTTGGTGGTGCCGCCCGCACTATCTCTTACGGTGTAGGGAATCGTGGTACTTCCGGTGAAGCCAGGTTCGGGGGTGAAGGTCACACTGCCGTCGGGGTTGCGGCTGAAGATACCCCGGCCAGGTACCGCCCGGCGATCCTGAATACCGGGGGTTGCGGGGTCGAGATCCAGGGTCGCAGGATCGAAGGCTGCACCACTGCTAGCTGTGTCGTTGGTCAGGGGGTTGAGGGTGACGGGGGTGTTGAATGGGGTCGAGGCGGAGTCCGAATCGGCAGCGGGCAGCGGGTTGACCGTAACCCGCAAGGTGGCCCGATTCGAAGTCTGGCCGGTGCGATCCTGAATCGTGTAGGGAGCCTCTACGATCCCGGTAAAGCCGGAAGCCGGGGTGAAGCGTACGGTTCCACCGGGCTGTAACTCGAAGACACCCTGCCCAGGAACCTCAAATCGGGTCTGTTGACCAGGGGTGCTGGGGTCTAGGTCAATGCTACCGGGCTCGAGGCTAGTGCCCAGGCCAGGGCTATCGTTGGCGGCAGGGCTCAGGGTTACCGGGGTATCCCGAGCGGTGCGGGTGGAGTCGCTGCTGGCGATGGGCGGTGTGGGTGGGTTGACGGTAACGGTCAGGCTGGCCGGGCTCGAGGTCTGGCCAAAGTTGTCCTGGATGGTGTAGGGAATGCTTACCAAACCACTAAAGCCGGTCTCGGGAATAAACTGCACCGACTCGTTGTTGAGGTTGGTTGCCGGTTGCAGCACAAAGCGTCCCCTTCCCGGTACGACCCGCTCGGTCTGCTGACCGGGGGTGGCCGGGTCAAGGTCTATGGTGCTCGGAAGCAGTTGCCCACCGGCTCCCGGCGTGTCATTGGCACTGGGGTAGAGTGTGACCGGAGTGTTGAAGGCGGTGGTGGTCTGGTCATTGGCTGCGACTGGGCTGGGCGGGGTCACGGTAATGACAATGCTGGCCGGACTGGTAGTAGCCCCCGAGCTGTCCTGCACCGTATAGGGAAGGACCACCATCCCCACAAAGCCAGACACCGGAGTAAAGCGCACCGTACCATCGGACTGCAAATCAAAGGTTCCCTGTCCAGGTAAAGTTCTGCTGGTCTGCTGGCCGGGAGTACTGGGGTCGAGGTCAATGGTGCTGGGTACCAGGCTTTGCCCGGGATTGGCGACGTCGTTGGCGGCAATCGGAAGGCTCACCGGGGTATTGACCGGCGTACTGGTGCGGTCATCCACCGCCGCAGGCAGATCGTTGACGATTACCGTCAGGGTGGCCCGGTTCGAGGTCTGCGCCGGGGTCAAGGGGTCGCCGTCCTGATCGGCGATGGTGTAGGGGATGCTGACCGTTCCAGTAAAGTCGGGTTCTGGGGTGAAGACCACGGTACCATCCGCCAAAGCTTCGAAGGTGCCCCGCCCAGGAAGGCTGCGGGTGGTCTGGCGGCCCGGGCTATCGGGGTCGAGGTCAATGGAGCTGGGGTCAATCCGGCTGGGCAGGACGGCAGAATCGTTGGCTACCACATCCAGCGTTACAGGACGACCTTTGGGCGTGACTGCCTGGTCATTCTGGGCGGTGGGCGGGGCGGGGCGCGGTCGGATGGTCACGGCGATGTTGGCAGGGTTGGAGGTCTGGTTCAGGCTGTCCTTGATGGTGTAAGGCGCCACTGCCGTGCCCTCAAACCCCGGCACCGGATCAAAACGTACCGTTCCATCGGCCTGGACAACAAAGGTGCCCTTGCCTGGAATGGTGCGGCTGGTCTCCTGCCCGGGTGTACTGGGATCGAGATCAATTGAGCCCGAGGCCAGGTTGGTTCCTGGACTGCTGCTGTCGTTGATGATGGCCGGCACGACAACCGGCTGGTTGAAGTCACCGGCTTTGGCATCGTCACGGGCGACCGGCGGTGGTGGGAGGAGGGGCTCCAACTGCACTGGCGTCGCGCTGGGGGTGTCAGCATTAGGGGTGGTGGGTAGGCTGGCCTGGGTCGCGGGGTGCGCGGCATTGGTGCTGGTATCCGTAGCCAGGGCCCCCGCCGGAGGTGTGGGAGTTCCCCCGGGGAAAGTATGGCCGGGGTTGGGTCCACTGGGAATGCTCGAGGCGTAGACGGAGTTATTCTGGACAGCACCCGGTACCGAAGCCAGGCTGGGGTAGTTCACACGAACGGTGAAGGTCAGGACGCAGTACTGACCCTGCTGCCAGGTATCGCCACCGGTAAGCAATTGAGTGTTGCTGATGCCGTTGAAAGCCGAGTTTACCGTGCATGCCGCCGTTCCGGCACTTCGGGTGGGGCCGCTGACCATTGTGAGAGTGGGCGATCCCGCAGCAAAGGTCAGGGCCAGGTTTTCGGTAATCTGCACGTTGGGGAGGGGCTGGGTACCGGTATTCCCGCCCACCACGGTGAAGGATACCTCGAAAACCTGGGGGCTGGTCTGCAAGGAACCCGCCGCCGACTTGACCACGTCCAGCGCGTTGATGCCAAAACCGAAATTCTGGTGGGTGCTGGAGACGCCGGGCAGCACGGACAGGCTTCGTTCGCCACTGGGGGGTGCGGTAGGCACAACACCCCCCAGATCGGGGTCGTTCAAGGCCACCCGGACGGTGTAAGTTCCAGGGGGGACGCTGGCAAAACTGTAATTGCCCTGGCCATCGGTCTGGGTGGTTGCCACCACACTGCCCCCACTGTTCACCAGCTCCACCATGATGTCCGGGCCCAGTCGGGCGTCGTCACCGGAGTTGAACACTCCGTCGTTGTTGCGATCTATATACAGCAGGCCCGAGACGCTCCCGGGGCTGGTGGCAAGGGTAATGGGGGTAGTGCTGGGGGTGTCGCCACCAGGCATACCGGGCAGACTGCCTGGGCTGGCGGGGTGGGTGGTGTGGGTGCTTACGTCAGTCGCCACAGCCCCGGTAGGGGGCGTGGGTACGCCGCCGGGGAAGGTGTAGCCTGGGTTGGGGCCAGCGGTACGGCTGCTGGCGTAAGCGGTGTTGTTTTGCGGCACCAACGGCACTGCCGAGGCGCTGGGGTACTCCACCCGAGCCTGGAAGCTGATGGCACAGCTCTGGCCAGAGGTCAGGGTATTGGAGCCCGAGAGTAGCCGGGTGTCTGACGTACCGCTGAAAGCCCCATTGGGCGTACAGGCCGCCCCGCTCGAGGGCGTGACGCTCAGCGAGCCAGTTACGATGGTGATGCTGGAAGCCCCAGGAAATGTACGGCTCAGGTTTTCGGTGACCTGAACGTTGGGCGTGGCAAGCTGCCCGGTGTTGCCGACCACCAGCGTGAAGGGTGCCACAAAGGCGGTGGCACTCACCTGCTGCACCGTGCCCACCGCCTTGATCACGTCCAGGGCGGTCCGGCGGAAACCAAAGTTCTGGCCGGTGATCCTCGAGCCCACTACCACCGTTACCGAGAGGTTATTGGGGGTAGTCAGGCTCGAGCCCTGCGGCAGATCGGGGTCGGTGGCCGTAACCCGAACGGTGTAGGTGCCAGGACCCATGCCGGTGAAGAGGTAGTTGCCCTCGCTGTCGGTGCTCTGGGTCTGAATAACGGTGCTGCCGCTGAGCAGCTCAACGGTAACGTTAACCAGGCGCGGCTCGCCGATATTCAGGGTGCTGTTGCCGTTGTTGTCGTTGTAGACCGTCCCGGCGATGCTGGGCGGCGGTCCGGCTACCAGGGTCTCGATGCTGGAGGTGTTATTACTGACTCCAGGGTCTACCACCCCACCCGGCGCGGCGATACGGGCGGTGTTGACCAGTGAACCCGCACTGCTGGCTATGCCGCTGATGGTAAAGGTAAGGAAGCTTCCGCTGATGGGGTTGGAGGCCACACTATTAACCGGCAAGACCCCGGTGGTCACGCTGATGTTGTTGCCACTGCCCGAGGTCGCGCCACAGACCGCTGAACCACTGGCCACGCACGTCCAGGTCACACCCGTCAGGCTGGACGGAACACTGTCGGTAAAGCTGGCTCCGGAGACGGAGGTAGGCCCCCGGTTCCAAACCTTGACGATGTAAGTAATGGGGTCGCCCTGGATGGCAGTAGACGGACCCGTCTTTTCTACCGCCAGGTCTGCTTCGTCTTGAATGGTGAGGGTGGTACTGCCCACCGCTGTAGTGCAACGGGCACTCTGACCGCCAATCTCGGTAACCAGGCCAGTACCTGGGGGGGCTCCGGGGTTGCTAACCGCAGTGATGGTGTAGGTGAGCGGTTCGTTGCCCTCCACCGAGCTATCGTTGGTGATGGAGATCGGGATGCGAATAGCCCCGGTCTGGCTGCCGGTGGTGGCGTTGGGGTCGTACTCCCCAGCAGGGATGCTCAGGGCAATGTCGCCACTGGCGTTGGCGCTGGCAGTCACGCCGCTCCGGTTGGTGCTGGAACCCACGCTGAAATCGGCGGTAGAGGCCGCCCCGCTGCGGGTTAGGGTGATGGTGGCCGGGGCCTGGAGGGTACCGTTGAGGATAACCTCGAGGAAAATGGTGCCCCGAGACTCCCCCACATTGCTCAGGGTGTTGCCCGCACCATCCACGAAGCGGTTGATGTCGGTCAGGGGGCGCAGGGTGATGCGGATGTTGTCGAGGAAGTTGCCCTCGTTGGCCCGACCGCTGCCAATTACCCCTGCGGTGCCTCCGGCCCCAATACGCGCCTCAAAGCCATACTGATAGGCCCCACTGGGGCCGGTGTTGGTCAGCACCCCCGAGCGGGTGTCCCAGGTGTCAATAGAGGTTGCGGTAAAATCGGAACCTGCGCTAATCAGCGTAACCCCATCGGCAGCATAGATCGCCGCCCTGGTGGTTTCTATTCCGGCATCAAAACGCGCCCGGTGGCTATAGGTATAGGGTACCGACTCACCCGCCACCAGGCACACGTTCTGATACAGTCGGCGTGGATTTTCCGCGTTTAACTCGGCCCACTGCTGACCTTCGGCAGCGCTGCCCCGCTGGGGGGTACGGAAGTATTCGATAGGGCGATACGGCAGCGTGAAAGTGGGGCAGTTGAAGCTCGTGCTGTTGTAAAGGTCGTCGCTGGTACGCCACCCAGGCACTCTGCTGGCCTCGTTCGTGCCACCATAGCTGCTGTCGGGCAGGTAGCGCTGCAGGGTTCCGCCTGTGGTGGTACAAACCCCTGCGGTAGAAATGTTGGGAATCTCAAAACTGGGGTTGACAATGATGCGGCTGGGAATCTGAGCGT
>NZ_CALMCQ010000432.1 GCF_937863175.1 uncultured Meiothermus sp.
GCTCCGGGCGTAGATCGGCCACGATGTCCACATCGTTGGTGGCCCGGAGGTGGCCCAGGGTTGAACTCGCCACCGACCCGCCGATACGGTATTCTGCTCCCAGTCGGTTGAATACATCTAGGATGTCTGCAATGGCTTTGGGAACATCGCCTAGGAGCATAACTGTTTCTCCAGCCGCTCGGCTACTTCTGCCCCATATTGTCGGCGAACCCACTCCAACTTTGCTTCTCGCTCGTCAGATAGCCGTTGCCTGACCTCCTGGTAGGAGGCGTGCAAAAGCATTTTCGACCAGCCCGCCATGAGAGTAAACCGCCTGGCCGGACTGCTCTGGCGCAGCAGCTCAATTTGCATCCGCGCTACCCTGGGGTCGGTGTCGGAAAGGCCTGCCATAACACCAGTTTAGCGCAGCGCTCGGGCAGCCAGCAGAATGGATAGCAAAGAGACCGCCAGGGCGAGCTCGAGGCTCCACAACCCACCCTGTCCGATAAAGGGCGGGTACACCAGACCCGCTACCATGCCGCCCAGGTAGAAAGCCGACACATAGGTTCCGCTCACCTAGGTTACGGCTTTGCCGGAATCGCGTAAGCGACTCGCCTGCCGCTCCCGCCCCGTCCCGAAACCCCTCCGGCGATGGCCTGTGCGGTAAAAATTCCCGCCATCATGACCACAAAGCCCACCAGGATAAAAAGCGGCTCGCTGGGGATCTGGATCCCCAACCCCAGGGCCGCCACCCCAAAGGCGAGGCGAAAAGCCCGCACCGAGCCCCATTTTCTGACCAGGGTGGCCGCCAGGGCGCTGCCGGGAATGCCGGCCAGATAGGCGAAGAAAATCGCCCCGATCTGGCCCTGCGACAGGCCCAGCGCCTCCAGGCGGTAGGGCATCAGGTTGGCCACGAAAAAATTGACAAACAGCAGGGCGAAGCCCAGCCCATACAAGGGCCAGGCCGACAGGGTGTAGCGTGGGGCCGGCAGGGCCAGGCTTTCGCGTTCGCGCAGCACCCAGAAAGCGATCACCGCCACCGGAAGGGCCAGCAAGACCAGGGCCAGGCGCTCGCCAAACCACTCGGCAAACAGCCCTCCCAGCCCGCGCCCCAGGCCACCCCCCAGCACATTGCCCGCCACCCAGAACCCGGCCATCTGCAGGTGCCGGCCCGGGAACAGCCGGGGCAGCAAGGCCAGCGAAAGCCCCGGGATGGCAGCCGCGAAGGCCCCTTGCAGGGTTCGGCACAGGGTCCAGATCTCAAGGGTGGGGGCCAGCGCGGCCAGTATCCCAAACACCCCTACGCCCAAGAGCTCCCCGCCAATCACCACGCCTACCGGCAGGCGAAGGCGCGGCACCAGCGGGGAGAGCAGCACCAGCACCAGAAAGGGCAGGCTGATGCCCAGGTGGGTGCTGCCCGGGGCAGTGCCGAAGGTGCGCTCGAGGCCGGGCAGCATCGGCACCACCGCATAAAGCGCCACATAGATTAATCATCCCCATCCCCGGCCACCTCATCACTCCGTCCTATAGATCAAAACGCCCGAAGGAATCAGGGCCCAGGCCACGCAAAAAGCATATCCCGAGCCCCCGCATTTTGACCGCAAGATCTGGATAGCGCTCCCCGGTAAACAGGACTAGGCTTTAAGCATGAGCAAAAACCTGTTCGCCAACCCCTACCGTACCGAAGCCGAGCGCTGGAGGGCCTGGCAAGAGCGAGACCCTTTGGCCATCGGTGCTTTCTTCGTTGCGGTCAAAAGCACCCGCATCTACTGCCGGGTAGGCTGCCCAGCACGGAGCCCTAAACGCGAGAATGTGCATTTTTTTGATACCCCGCAAGCCGCCGAGGCTGCTGGCTACCGGGCCTGTTTGCGCTGCAAACCCAGGGAAACCCCTGGCCACATCGCGGTCGTATATAAGGTCAAGTCCTTACTGGAACAAGCCGAGAAATCCCCTACCCTCCAAGAACTGGGCAAGGCCGTGGGCCTGAGCCCCTTCCATCTGCAGCGCCTCTTCAAACAAGAAACCGGCCTCTCCCCCAAGCAGTATGCCACTGCCTGGCGCCTGGGCAAATTTAAAGAGCAAGTGCGCATGAAAGACAGCGTAACCGAAGCAATTTACGAGGCCGGATATGGCTCTTCCAGCAACCTCTACCGCCAGTCCAACGCCAGGCTGGGTATGAGCCCCAGGGTTTACCGCCGAGGTGGCAAGGGGATGAGGATTCGCTATGCCTTTGCCGATAGCCTGGTGGGAAAGCTGGTAATCGGTGTGACCGAAAAAGGCATCTGCTCACTCCTGATTGGCGATAGCGAGGCCGAGCTGGAAGCGCTGCTGCGCGAGGAGTTTGCCGAAGCCGAGCTGGAGCGGGGAATCCTGGCCGAGTATGTACAGCCCGTGCTGGATTACCTGACCCAGCAAACCCCGCTCAAGACCCCCCTCGACCTTCGCGGTACTGCCTTTCAACTCAAGGTCTGGCAGGCCCTGCGCCAGATTCCCGCTGGCCAGACCCGTACCTATGGCGAGCTGGCCCGGATGGTTGGCGACCCCAAGGCTGTGCGGGCCGCTGCGGGCGCCTGCGGGGCCAACCCCGTCTCGCTGGTGGTTCCCTGCCACCGGGTCGTAGGTCGGGATGGCAAGCCAACCGGCTACCGCTGGGGTGTGGAGCGCAAGAAAAAACTCCTGGAACATGAAAAACCCCAGCCAATTTTGCTCTGAGACGCCGTTTTGGAATGCGGTGTGCAAAGGCCGACCCGGCCATGCTTGTCCTCATGGGGCCCAATCACCAAGGATCCATTCGATGGGAGTGTTCGGGGCTCGAGAGAAGGGGCGCAGAACCCTGTAATTTGAGCGCAAGATTCGTATAGAAACCCAAACCGAGGCTGGATAGGCTTGGCCGATGGGCGCCGGTTCTATTCAAACCTTCACCCTGCTCCTGGCTCTGGCTGCTTTATGGGGCGGCTCCTATCTGTTTGTGCGAATTGCCGCCCCCGAAATGGGCGCAATTCCCCTGGTGTTCCTGCGGGTTTGTCTTGCGGCCCTGGGGTTGCTGGCCCTGGTGCTAATCGTCCGCCAGATACCCAATTTCCGCCAGCGCTGGCCGCAGTTTCTGCTGCTGGGACTGCTCAACAACGTCATTCCCATGACCCTGATTGCCAGCGCAGTAATTCACCTCACCGCTTCGCTGGGGGCCATTTTGAACGCCACCACGCCTCTGTTTACCGTTGTGATCGCAACACTTTGGCTGCGCGAGCGGTTTGGCTGGAAAAAGGGGCTGGGGGTGGTGCTGGGCATAGCAGGGGTCGGAGTGCTGACCGGCTTCAGCCCCATCCCGGTAGACCTTCGCACCCTGCGGGCCGTTCTGGAGGCGTTGCTGGCAGCCGGTTCCTATGGACTGGCAGCGGTCTACGCCCGTAAGGCGTTCCAGGGTGTTCAGGCGTTGCATGTGGCGGTGGGGCAGTTGTGTGGCTCGAGTTTTTTGTTACTGCCTTTTGCGCTAGGAACCTGGCCTCAAGTCGAAATCTCGGCGGTTCTGGTTGGGGCCGTGTTGGGCCTGGCTTTGCTTTCCACGTCCATTGCCTATCTGCTGTACTTTCGATTGATCGCCACTGCAGGGGCCACGGTTGCTGCCAGCGTAACCTTCCTGATTCCCTTTTTCAGCATTTTGTTTGGAGTCGTCTTTCTTGCAGAGCCCTTGTCGGCGGGCATGTTGTGGGGCCTGGGCATCATCTTGACCAGTGTGTGGCTGGTTTTGAACAACTGAACCGGGATTTCGACCTTGAGCATCCGCGTAACGCGGACAGGACTGGTTTACACTCATCTGAACATGCCGATCCCCATAAGCTGTCTAGAATAGACCAATGGTGCACTCGTCCAAGCTACTCTGGCCCTGGTTGCGCCGACTGTACTGGACTACGGCTCTTTTTGCGGGGGTAGCCCTAGCCCTGCCCCAACTGTGGACAGGTCTGTGGGCCAGTCAGGCGGTGGCTGCGTCTTATCTGCTGGCCAGCCTGGTAGCCTTGCCGCTGGCCCAGCGCTATCCCAAGACCGCCCTGGTCTCGCATCTGCTGGCGGTGCTGGTCATGTTGGTCTGGGCCAGCCATCAGCCCTGGGAGGCTATTGCGCCGGGGTGGGATCGGGAAATGGCGCTCTATGCCAGCGCCACCCTGGCCACCCTGGGTCTGACGGTTCTGGCGATGTTTGGCGGGCTCTGGGTGATGGTAGGGGGGCTGGCGCTACTGGCGGTCTGGATGCCGCACCCCGAGTCGGCGCTGTACTGGCTGGTGCTGCCCGGCTGGGCGCTGGGGGGGATGGTGGGGCTTGCGCTTTTCAAGGGCATCCACCAACTCGAGGCCGCCCAGCAAGAACTGACCAGGGTAGCCCTGAGGGATCGCCAGACCGGCCTCAGCACCCGCCTGGCCCTCGAGGCCGACTACGAGCGCTACCAGGCCCTGGCCAGCCGGGGCGACCAGCCCCTGCTGCTCTCGTTTTGGATGTTGCGTTCGGAGAGGCCGAACACCGAACAGAACCTGCACCTTTCCCAAAAACTGGCCCAGGTCATGCGCGAAGCCATTCGCCAGGGCGACGGCCTGTATCATCTGGGCAACCAACGGTTTTGCGGGCTGCACATCGGGTTGGTCAGCGGGCACGAGCTGACCGAGCGGCTGAGCCGTCGCTTTAAGCAGGCCCAGATGGTCTGGGTGGTGTGCAATGGCCTGACCCTGGAAGAAGCCCTGTCCCAGGCCCAGGGACTGCTCCACCAGACTCCACTACGGCCCGGCCACGCCCTATCCACCGTGCCCAAAGCGTAATCCGGCCGCCGCAACCCGGCCACTTCAAGCAGTAATCTGTTCGGGATGCGGGCCCTGAAGGTTGCACTGCCCCTGCCGGTTGAACCGATGTCGTATACGCCGCCCCATGCCGGAAAGCAGGGGGACCTAGCCCCTCAGGGCCGCGATGCGCTGGGATACCGGGTGGTGGTGCCCTGGCGGGGCGAGCTACGGGTGGGGTTGGTGGTGGGGAGCGAGGAAGGCCAGCACAAGAGCTTTGCGCTGCGGGAAGCCATCGCTTATCTGGATACCAGACCGTGGTTGAGCCCAGCGGCAATTGAATTGCTAACCATGGCGGCCCGCGACAGTTTTTGCACGGTGGGCACCCTGCTGGATGACCTGATCCCCTTCCTGGAACCCCCCCTGCTGCACCGCGTGCGGCTGCTACCAGAGGCCGACCCGGTGGTGCTGCCGAAGGGCCTGGAAGCCCTGGCCCTGGACTGGCAGGAAGCCAGAGGTTTTGACCCCAGGCTGCTGGACTACCTGCGCGAGGCCGGGGTTTTGCAGGAAGAAGTGGCCCCTCGGCGAAGCGTGCGCCAGGCCCTGATGGTGCTGCGGGAGCCTGTGGAAAAGCTCAGCGAGAAAGCCAGGTCGGCCTGGTATGCCCTGCACGATCTGCGTCAGGTCGAGAGCATGGCGGCGCTGGCCCGGGCGGCGGGGGTGGGTACGGGGGTGGTGAAGGGGCTGATGGACAAGGGGTACATCGGCTTTGTGGAGGTAGATCCGGTTTCTGAAACGGTGGTGGCGCGAAAACTCGAGCCCCTCGAGCTGCCCACCCTCCCGGTGCGGCTGCAGGGCGGAAGGCTGCTGGAACGCATCCGTGCCCTGGCCACCCTGGCGCAAACCGAGTCCGTGATGGTGCTCTTTCCCGAAGTATCCTTGCTCAAAAAGTTTCAACCCTACTTTCCCGAGGCCATCGTTTTCCATGGCGAGATGAAGGCCGAGGAACGCCGCACGGTGTGGGAAGGAGTGAGCAGGGGAGAGCTGGAGCGGGAGAGCGGGGGAGCGGGGGATAAGGAGAAGGGTAGGATCTCGGTCCTTTGTACCTATCAGGGCTTGCTCCTGCCGGTGGAGGTGCGACGGATGGCGGTGGTGGAAGAGGCCTCGGAAGCCTACAAGCTACCGGCGGGCTCGAGGGCTTTCGTGCCTCGCCTGGCCCAGCTAAAAGCACAGCAATTGGGCATCCCGCTGCACTACTGGTCCGGCATCAACAGCGCCGAAGTATGGGCCCAGCCAGCCCTGGCCCTGCCCATACCCCCACCCCGCCCGCACCTGCTGGATATGCGACAGGAGCGAGGCTGGCCCCTGAGCGGTGCCGCGCTGGCGCTCCTGAAGCAGAGCCTGGAGAAAAAGCGCCAGGCCATCGTGTTATCGGCCCGACGAGGCTACAGTGCGATGTTGCGTTGCAAGCAGTGCGACTGGAAGGCCATGTGCCCCAACTGCGCCCTGCCTTTGCGCCTGCATAAAAGCGAGCGGCTGGGCTCTTTGCACTGTCACCAGTGCGGCCACGAACAAAAGGCCCCCGACCTGTGCCCCAACTGCCAGTCGGATGTCTTCGACCCCCGGGGGCCAGGGGTGGAGTGGCTCCTGGAGGCCCTGCACCAGCAGATTCCCGCCCTGCCACGCTACCGCTACACCGCCGATGCCAAAGACAACCTGGGCAAACTGCTCGCGGGCGAACCGGGCGTACTGGTGGGCACCACCGCCATTTTGCGCGGGCCGGTCTTGCCCGAACTGGCCCTGGTGCTGCTGCCCTATGCCGATGGGTTTGTCCTCGAGTCCGATTTCCGCGCCTCGGAGCGCTACCACCGGCTGTTGTGGCAGCTGACCGACCTGCACCCCCGGCGCCGTCCCTTGCTGGTACTGCAAACCTTTGAACCGGGCCATGCAGCCCACCGGGCGCTCCAGACCGCCGACCCCCAGGGTTTTATGGAGGTTGAGCTGGCCCTGCGCCACACCCTGGGCTACCCACCCGCCACCCGCATGGTCAAGCTCGAGGTCGCCCACCCCAAGGAGCCGGTGGCCCGCGACGCCATCTACCAGCTTGCCGAAGCCCTCAGACCCAGAGCCCAGCCCGGCGAACTGCTGGGCCCGGCCCCCGCGCCAGTCGCCCGCCTGCGGGGCCAGTATGTGTTTCACCTATTGCTCAAAAGCTCTGAAGCCCGCCTGCAAACCCTGATGGAAAACCTGCCGCCGGTGCGCGGCGCACGGCTGCGCCTAGACCCCGACCCCCAGAGCTTTGTGGGGCTGCTGGAGGATTAGGCTGTGCACACGCGCAATTCCCTCATGATTGTTGGTCGGTCTGTCAGCCAGGCTATGCGCCGGAGCCAGTTAGCTCTGGGGTCGGACGGCCTGGATGCCAAAGGCAATCAACCCGGCCAGCGCGATGGCGTACACACTGATGCTGATTAGCGTAAACAGCAGCAGTTGTCGCTGGTTCATGCCGAGCGCCATGGCGGTTACCGCCACCGCCCAGACCCCAATCCAGGGGGTGGCCAGCAGGATGAACCAGGGGCCGTGGCGGTCGAGCAGCCCTTGGGCGCGGGGGGAGGCCAGGCCCTGGAGCCAGGGCCCGATGCGCCGCTGCCTGAGGAGCTGCCCGTAGAAAAACACAATCAGGGGAACCGGCAGGAAGTTGCCCAGCACGGTCCAGAAGACCGCCGAGGTGTAGTCGAGCCCCATGGCAATAGCGGCAGGCACCGCGACATAAATCTCGAAAAGCGGAAAGAAGCCCAGAAACCAGGCGGTAGCAGCTTTGACAGCATACTCAAGCATCACTCAGTCTCCCGGTGGGTTAGGGCCAGAAGGCGCCGGCGTAGCTGTTCTCTCAGGGCTCCCTGAGGTGGGGCCAGGTGCAACAGGTCGGCAAACCACAGGCCGTCTGCGGCCAACCTGAGCAGGGTGGCATGAGCGGCCCCCAGCCCATCGTCTTCGATACGCTGCTGGTAGCCGTCGAAGGCCGCCCGCACGGGCTTTAGTAGCTCTGGGTTCAGCGCCAGTGCGGCCAGCAGACTGGCCCGCAGCATGGGCTGGTGGGGGTCGGCGTCGAAGGTGGCCCCAATCAGGGCCCGGCTGAAGCGCCCCCTGGGATCCGGGTCCTGGGCCATGCGGCGCGAGAGTTCGGCCTCGAAGAGGGCCAGATAGTGCTCGAGCAAGCCACGGACCAGGGCCTCTTTGCTGGGAAAGTGATGGAGAAGGCCGCCTTTGCTAACCCCGGCTTCCCGGGCGGTGGCCTCGAGGGTCAGATGTGCGATGCCGTCGCGCAGAATCACGGTGTTGGCAGCTTCCAGCAGGGCGGTGCGGGTCTCCTTCACGTCCCACACTATACCGTCTGGACGGTACAGTGATAGCGCATCGCATTACTGTCGGACTTTGGGAGGGTAAATGCCCTCGCCTTCAGGCGAAAGCTTCAGCGGGCGCTGGGGGGCAGGTGATTAGACGGGGGCATGGATTATTCACCCTCGTCTTCGGCCAGTCCATCACCTAGTCTATGGGGTATAGACGGGGTGCGCACAGCGTATTTTAGATACACCTGCATATGGTGTGGTCAACCAAATATCGCAAAAAGGCGCTGCCCTGAGCGCAGCGAAGGGTGCTGACAGGGAAGTAGGTCTGCGGGTGCGGGAGATCATCCGGCAGGTGTGCCGGGAGATGGAGGTAGAGATCAGGAAGGGTCATGTAGCCAGGGATCACGTGCACGTGTTTGTTTCGATCCCGCTACCGCTATCAGCCGGTTGGTGCAGGGGATGAAGGGGACAAGCTCGTACACACTGCTGACCAAGTTCCAGCACCTGCGCAAAGTGTTCTGGGCCGGCACGTGTGGGCGGGGGGGTGCTTCTGCGTGAGCAGCGGAAACGTGACCGATGGGGTGATCCAGGCGTACATCGAGAACCAGGCTGAAGAGGGGGACGGGGACTTTGCGGTGCAGGGTGAGGAGTAGGAGTACGGAGTCGGGAGAAAGTGGCTTGTCGCAACTACACAGTTCCAGTGCTTACCCGAAGCTCCCGCCTTCAGGCGTTAGAGGGTTCACTCTGTTGATTGAAAGGGCTAGGAAAGTTGGTGCAAACGGAATTATTTTGCTGGGGCAACAGACTACAGGCGTACTAGCCGTCCCAGCAGGTCAGAGCGTTCTGGGTACACCAACAACAAGGACATGTGCGATTGCAATACGTTACAGATGAGCTTGCCATAGATTAAAGCATTTGCTTTTTTCGAGGGTCCACACTAAAACCTAGGTTTATGGACTTTGCCATTCGCCCTTACGTCCCCACCGACCTGCCCGACCTGTACAAAATTTGCCTGTTGACCGGTGATAGCGGTGCGGACGCCAGCCAGCTCTACCGGGATCCCGATTTGCTGGGCCATTTTTATGCGGCGCCTTATGCGGTGCATGAGCCCGACCTGACTTTTGTGCTCACCGACGAGGAGGGGGGGTGCGGCTATGTGCTGGGTTGCCGCGATTCGCACGAGTTTGCAGGCTGGATGGAAGCCGAGTGGCTGCCGCCGCTCCGGCTGAAGTATCCTTTGCTCCCAGCCGACCCTACCTCCAAAGACGCCGCCATGATCCGGCTGATTCACAAGGGCTACACTCCTTCCCGCTGGGCCGACCTGTATCCGGCCCATCTGCACATTGACCTGTTGCCCAGAGCCCAGGGGCGGGGTTTGGGCCGCAAGCTGATGGAGGTTTTCCTGGGCGGCCTGCGCGAGAAGGGCGCAGGGGGCGTGCACCTGGGGGTGGGCAGGCGTAACGCGGGCGCGGTGGCTTTCTATGAGCGGGTGGGGTTTGTCCGGCTGCAAGAATTCCCCTGGGGCTACGAGTACGGGCTGAGACTATAGCGACCCCGGTACCCTGTGCAGGAGTGTCGCGCTCTGCTCGGCCCCTCAGCCGGAGGCAATGAGGGTAATGGCTACCAACGAAAGCAGCACGCCCAGGGCCTGATCTCGGCTCAAGTGTTCACGCAGCAAACCCCAGGCCAGAAGGGCGGTGGAGGCCGGATACAGCGAGGAAATCACGGCGGCCACGTCCAGTCGCCCGGCCTGGGCCGCTACCAGAAAAAACACATTGCCCCCGGCATCCAGCAGACCCGCCAGGCCCACCAGCCCCAGGGTAGCGGTCAGCTTTGTCTCGCGGCGTAGCAAACCCATCCGCCAGACTAGCCAGAGCATCAGGGTGGTTGCTACCAGCTTGGCCAGGGCCGAGGGCCAGAACAAACCCTCCACCTGGTGGATCAGGGAGAAGTAGCCCCCAAAGCCCAGCCCGGCCAGAAAAGCATAGATCAGGCCCTGCGAAGGGCCGGAGGCTCCTCTGGATCGGGCTGCCAGCCAGACCCCCAGCAATCCCACCGCAAAGCCCAGCAGTTGCAAAGGAGCAGGCAGACCCTCCAGGAAAAACCCCACCAGAGCCGCCAGCGCAGCCCCCACCACCCCCGAGATAGGCGCAGCCAGGCCCATCTGCCCGGCTTGAAAAGCCCGGTACAAAAACACCAGGCCCACACATCCAGCAAATCCAGCCGCGATGCTCCAGGGGATGTCCTGGGGTTGAAACGCTTCTGCACCAAGCAAGGCCAGTAGCGTAAAAAGCAACAACCCGGTGGCATGAACCAGCAGAGCAATCAGGTAGGGGTTGAGCCGTCTGGAAGCCACTCCGCCGCTAAAATCGCCAGCGCCCCAGGAAACTGCCGAGAGCAGGGCAAACGCAACCGCAGCCAGTTCAGGGCTCACAGGGGGCTCCGTAGAGGGTGTACCCTTGCAGGTCTGGGTTTGCCTGGAGGGCAACGCCAGCCAGCGGCTCGATCGAAACGCCCCTTGCCAGCGGTCATGGGGTCATCTTACCCGTGGCTTTCTTTCACGACCGAAGGACTTGCGCATGAATGGTTCTGTTGTAATGGCTCGCTCTGCTGCTTGACGAAGCCGTTCATATTGAGCCGAGCAGTTGGGCAGCGAAGCGCCGGCTGCGTTGTGTAGCCCGATGTGCGACCACCCTGGCAAATGAGCCTCCCGGCCTTGAGCCTTCGGCCCGGGGCCTATAGCCTATAGCCAGTGCGTCTGTTGCGGTTGCGGCAAAAAAACTTTCGGAACCTGAGCACCCCGCTGTTTGCTCCTGCGGAGGGACTGACCACCATCGTGGGCGGCAACGCCCAGGGCAAGACCAATCTGCTCGAGGCCATCGAACTCGCGCTCGGCGGCGAACTGCGCAACGGCATGCTCGAGCGCATCACCTTTGGCGAGAGCGAAGCCTGGGTGCATGCCGAGATCGAGACCCAGTTCGGCAACACCCGCCTCGAGGTTCGGCTGGGACGCGAAGGCCGTGAACACAAACTCAACGAAACCCCAGCCTCGCTGCGAGAACTGGCCCAGCTTCCCGGTGCGGTGCTCTTGGGCCCCGACGATCTGGATCTGGTGCTGGGGCCACCGGAGGAACGCCGCCGCTTTCTGGATCTGCTGCTCTCGCGCTTCTCGGCCCGCTACCGCACCATGCTGGCCCAGTACAGCCGGGCTTTGCAGCAGCGCAACGCGGTGTTGAAAAGTAGCTTTCGCCCGCTCTCCCGTGAGGGGAGAGGGGGGCAGGGGGGTGAGGGGGGGGGCAAGCC
>NZ_CALMCQ010000433.1 GCF_937863175.1 uncultured Meiothermus sp.
TCCAATCGTAGCTCGAGTTGAGTGACCAGGCCGGGTCTCGGTAGACGCTCCTTCGGGTATCTCCACTCAACTCGGGAGCCCCAAACTGCGGACATAGCTTTCAAAAAGCGCTCATAGCCTGGTAAGCCAATACTATCACCCCCGAATGAGGGATATATGTCCGGTTCAACCCGGCAAGGAGGCAAACCCGTAACCAGTTCTGGTGCTCTAAAACCGATTCTGCCAGTTCGTCCCCGAGCCGGAACCTATGAACCCGACCGAAGGGAGACGCTTTTTCGCCGACCGTCCGGGAGGGGGGTGCTCCAGGATTCAAAAAGATCGCCTCGGGGTCTCCGGGTTGGAGGATGATCTTTTTGAATCGTTGTTACGGTTGGCCGGTTCGGGGAAGCCGGGATGCCCTGTCGGCAAGCCGTTTTAGTAGCGTTCTACATATCTGGACATCCGCAGAGGGGGTTCGTAGGGCTCCGGCCAGAAGTCGAAAATGTGCTGGATTTTGCCGTCGGCCATCTGCAAAAACGCGATTCCGACCTGCTCTTGCCCCTGGTGGCGGAAAACGATCTGACCGCTGGCCCCCGTTTCGTCGGCCACCAGCCGCACCACTTCAATCGTCCAGTCACCCGGAAAAGTGGCATTGAAATCAACATAGGCCTCGAGGCCGCGCACCCGCTCACGGGTCTGGGGAACCTCGTATAGCACGTCTTCGGCCAGGGTTTCGCGAAAAGCGGCCCAGTCCCTCTTCCCGAGCGACTGCCAGTAGCGCTGCGCTATTTCACGGTTGCGTTGAGCATTCATGGCTTCGATTTAAGGCCACCGGGCCGTTGGCCGCCTCAGGCCAGGCTATACTTGCCTTCTCGCTCGTCGCGCACCAGCTGCCCGGCCTTGAGCACCACCACCCGCTGGGGGTAGGCTTCCACCAGGTCGCGGGAGTGGGTCGCCACCATCACCGTGGCCCCCCTGGCGTGTACCGTCCTGAAAATTTCCAGAACCGCCAGAGCGTTGGCCGGGTCGAGGTTGCCGGTAGGCTCGTCGGCCAGCAGCACCTGGGGGTCACCCACCAGGGCCCGGGCGATTGCCACCCGTTGGGCCTCCCCTACCGAGAGTTCCTCGGGGTAGGCCCGCTTCTTGTG
>NZ_CALMCQ010000434.1 GCF_937863175.1 uncultured Meiothermus sp.
TCCCGGTTCTGTATTTCGGCAACGATGTAAACCGCCTCGAGGGCCTGTTCCTGGTAGCCTTGTTGCTGGCCTATGTGGTTTTTCTGTTCCGCTCTAGCCAGGGAGAGTCGGCGGCGGTGCAGAGTGAGTACGAGGAAGAGTACGGGGATGATTCCAGGTCTCGTGCGGGCTGGCGCACCTACCTGGGGGTGTTGGTGGGGCTGGCCCTGCTGGGAGTGGGAGCCCGCCTGCTGGTGATGGGGGCGGTAGATCTGGCCAGGGGTTTTGGCGTCTCCGAACTGGTCATTGGCCTGACCATTGTGGCTGCCGGAACCAGCCTGCCTGAGGTGGCTGCTTCGGTTATAGCCGCCTTGCGGCGCCACCCCGATATCGCTTTGGGCAATATTGTGGGCTCCAACATCTTCAACATCCTCTCGATTCTGGGAATCACAGCTCTAATACAACCCATTGGCCTGCCCTGGGAGACCATCCAGCGCGATATGCTGGTCATGCTGGCGGCCAGCGTTATCCTCTGGCCCTTCCTGTTTACCGGCTCGAGGCTGGGAAGAAGGGAGGGAGCGGTTTTTCTGGTGGCCTACCTCGCTTATGTGGTCTATCTGATAGTCAGCAACTAGGTACCTCCTCTGTAGGTAGGCCATAGCATCCAGCCCGGCCTACAACGGGGTACTGCGTCTGTGATCGTGCAGACCGGCAGGGGGCTTTATTGGGTTTGACCAACCCAGTAAGGTGCAGCTTAATCCAGACCGGACTCTTTCGGCCCCCGGTGTGATAGCTTTCTAATGAGCCCCGGTCGGTCTGGACAAAAGGGGTCCTGAAGGCGGCCATCGGGGGTATGACTGGCTAGCAGGAGGTTGGCTTGGAGGCTCTTCACATCGCGATCGCATTTGTGTTGGGCCTGCTGGCGTCCGCCCTGAGGCTGCCCGCACTGGTAGGCTACCTGGCTGCTGGCCTGTTGCTGAGCTTGCTGGGGGTGCAGAGCACCCCACTGCTCGAGGGCATTGCCCAGGTGGGGGTCTTGCTGCTGCTATTCACCATCGGCCTGACCCTTAACCTGGGGGGGATCTTCCGCCGCGAGGTGGCCGGGGTGGGGATACTGCACCTGCTACTGGTCATTCCGCTGCTCTGGG
>NZ_CALMCQ010000435.1 GCF_937863175.1 uncultured Meiothermus sp.
GTAGCGTCCCCGGGTGCCTTCGACCAGGCCCAGGTTGCGCAACTCTCCCAGGGTGTGGGTGACGGTCACACGGGTGGTGCCGCACATGGAGGCCAGGTCTTCTTGTTTGAGTTCCATCGGCAACACCCGCCAGGCTGAGTAATCGGGCGCGCTAAAACGCTGGGCTAGCCAGGAAATAGTCTGGCCCAGACGCACGGCTACCGGAGCGGAGGCGATCTCGAGCTGGGCCTCGAGCTGTTCCATGCGCACAGCCAGCACCTGCGCCAGACGCAGCGGCACGTTGGGCAGTTCCCGCGCTACCTGCTCGATGTGGCTTTTTTCCACCGGACAGATCATCACCCGGCTCATGCATACCGCATCGGTCTTGTGAACTGCATCCTCTTCGAGAAAATTGGTTCCGAGCAGGTCTCCGCTCCCGGCGATGTATACGATGCGTTCCTGGCCGGTGAGTGCCAGCCTCGAGAGCTTGACCTGACCCTCTATCAGGAGGGTCAACCCCCGGCAAGCATCGCCCTCGTGATACAGAAACTCTCCTGGCCGGTACCTGCGGGGTGGGCAGATCTGCCCCAGACGCTGACGCTCACTCTCCTGCAGGCGCTCCAGGAATCCTGGCTGGCGTAGGTAGGTCATATACTGGGCTATACGAGGACAGCTCTCCAGTCGGATGAGGCAGACTTTGGGCCGAAGTGGCGGATACCGGAGGTGCGAGGCAAAAACGGCGCAGGGAGCGCCCAGCGGGGTACTGGACGCCAGCGCTCGCAGCCCGCTTAAAGAACCGCTCTACCCTGCACCCAGGGTCTTGAAAACCAGATCCCGGTAGTGACGCGACAGCGAGTCCAGGGTCAGCTTGCCCCCAGGCCGATACCAGTGGTAGGTCCAGTTCAGGGCCGACAAGACGAAAAGGGTTGCCAGTCGCACATCCTCTACCTGGAATTGGCCCGAGGCAACCCCGGCCTCTAAGGTCTTGCGGAAGTGGCCCTCGTAGGCATCGCGACGGGCTGTAATCTTGCTTTGCAGGACTGGATTAAGGAACTTCCACTCGTGGAAAAAGACCGTGGCATTGTCCAGTTCGCGCACCATCACTTCCAGGTGCCCCCGGATGAGGCGCTCGAGCCGTTCCCCGGGAGTGAGGTTGGCCGGGATCATCTCGGCACTGCTCAAAAAACCGTCCGCAGCCCGATTAACCAGCTCAAACAGCACTTCTTCCTTGGACTCGATATGCGCGTAGAGGCTGCCCCCTTGCAGGTTGACCGCGCGGGCCAGGTCGCGCATGGAGGTGGCGTGAAAACCCTGACGGCTAAAAAGCTGGCCTGCCGCGTCCAGGATTTCATCGCGACGGTTCATCTTCTCCAGCTTGCCTTCTTCAAACGAACGATTGTTTGACACCCTGGCGCAGAGTATAGGGTGTGTTCAGGGGAGCGTCAACGCAGTAGGCTCCGATTCTAGGCTTTTATCATATACAGCCAGAGAGCCAACGAAACAGGGGCATGGGTTCGG
>NZ_CALMCQ010000436.1 GCF_937863175.1 uncultured Meiothermus sp.
GGCTGGGGCTGGGGGGTAGGGGGGGTCTGGCTTAACCTGGGGTGGTTCGTCTACCAGAACGAACTTGGGCAGGGCTGGTTGTTTTATATGCGCGGGGTGGGGCTGGCATTTGTGCTCGCAGCGGGCTTCCGGCAGTATGGTCTGGCCTGGGCGTTGCTGCCCTGGCCCTTACTCATCATGGGGGGCCTGAACGTACAGACGCTCTGGCCCTACTTTCCAACCTGGGGCGAGGGTTTGATGCTGGGGGTGGTGGCCTACTTGCTGGTTGGGCTTTTCAAAAGGCCCTGATATAACTCAGGGCGGCGCTCGGACAGTACCCGGAATTCCTGCCTGAGGCGGGTGGGAAAGGAGGAGTCTACCTTCACCACCCCGACCCCCTCGGTCTCCACCCGTAGCATCTCCATGCCCATAGGATCTACGGCCAGGCTGGCTGCGCCAAAGGGGTCTTCGGCGTGATTAACTGCGATCAGATAGGCCTGGTTTTCGGCGGCTCGAGCCTTGCAGAATAGTTCCCAGGCATAGCTGCGGCTCAGGGGCCAGGCCGAGGGAATCAGAAACAGGTTGACCCCTTGCAGCGCATAGCTACGGAAGAGTTCAGGAAAACGCAGGTCGAAGCAGATGGCAATACCTACCGTAAAGCCACCCAGATCTAGCGTGACCAGTTCCTGCCCCGGAATCATGGCCTCTGGCTCGCCAAAGGCCGGAATCAGATGGGTTTTGGTGTAGCAGGCCAGCACACCTGCTGGCCCGATGACCTGGGCCCGGTTGGCGTAACGCTCACCCGCTTCTTCCAACACCCCCGCCACCAGGGTCATGCCGCTGTGGGCACAGAAGCTCTGAAGTTGTGAAAGCACTACTGGGGTCTGGGCGGCATCGGGATAGCGGTAGCCACTGGGGAATAGCTCGGGCAACACCGCAACCCTTGCGCCGGCTTGATGGGCCTGGTTCAACAGCTCGAGGGCTCTTTCCAGCGTAGCCAGCGGAGTTTCGCGGGTTGCCAGGTGTACCAGGGCGACTTTCACGTTCTCCCCCGCAGGCGGTAGGCTAGATAAGGCAGACCCAGCCCCAGGAGACTGCCCAGCAGCGCGGCCCCGAACTGTCCGCCCACACCCAGGACGAGCCCACCCAGTTGCGCCAGTACCAGGGCTGCCAGCACGTAGATGTAAAGCGGGATGACAAACGGCTTACCGCTGCCATACTGCACCAGCCCCGCCCCAACCAGGGCCGTGACCGAAAGGGTCGAGCCAAAGGAGCTGGGTTGTATGAAAAAAAACCAGATGAAACCAGCAATCCCGGCATAGATCAGGGTGCGGGCCAGGCGGTCGGGGGCCAGCATACTCCCCAGAAATATGACCAGCCGGTCCACATCAGCCCTTCAGAGTGTGGTTAGCCCTTCACAAAAAGCCTGACCACCAGGCTGGCCAGGATAAGCCCGATCCCACCCCAGGCCACCTGTGGTTCGCTGCCTGCAAAGCCCAGGATTGCCGCAAACACACCCGCACTCAGGAAGCCAATGGCATACCGGGGATGGACGGTCAGGCCCAACAACCCGGCCACTAAAAAGCCCGAAATGGCCGGAGGCAGGCCAGCAGCAAAGGCCACCATCGTGATCAGGAGGGCCAGGGTTATCACCAGACCGACAACATACGCCCCTGGAAAGGGTTCTTTGTTGGTTTTTTCTTTTGCTTTTTCTGCCATATCAGACTCCCGCCCAGTGTACAGCCTCCGCCCCACAACTCCAAAGCCAGTCTGGATTTCGCGGGCGGGGTTTTTGCCCTGCCGCGTCCAAAGGGTGAGCTGCACATCACTTTTTTGGAAATCCCCCGCAGTCTCAGCGGTCTGGAAAAAAGTGCTCTCGCCTCACACGTCCTCCCATGCATGACCCCTGCAGGAGTAGATGTCATACCTCCTGGCAGTGGCCCCAGGTATCTCCAGGTTAGGCATTTGCTCTACCCACCGAGACCAGGCCACTGAGCCGCACCAGCGCAAACCCCAGAAGTGCACCAGGTAAAACCATAACCGAAATATCTATCGTGGGCGCACATAGTACGAAATGGCCAGCCACGCTCGACCTGCGACACCCTCGAAGGGTATGCGCCAGTCTATAAAACCAGGTACCAAACCACGCGACCCAGCCAGCTGCGGGGTATGGACGGCTCGAGTCAGGACAGCAGCTCCCGTCTGAGGGCTTCCAGCGTTGGCTCGAGGATCCCGACGCTGGTGGGGAGGCGGTAGAGGGCTTCCAGGGTTTCCTCCCTGGCTGGCTCCTGTCCCAGGGCTTGCGCGACGGCCCCGGGGAATTTGGCGGGGTGGGCACAGGCCAGGCTGATGATGGGGGTGGGGTCGGCGGTCTCCTGACGGTAGCGGTGCAGCGCCTCGAGCCCTACGGCGGTGTGGGGACAGGCGGTATAGCCGTAGGCATCGAAGGTTTTTTTCGTGCGCTCGAGGGTGGCCGGATCGGAGACGGTGGTTCCCCAGACCCACGAACGCAGTTTTTGCGGGCCAAAAAGCGCGTAGAGCCGCTCAAAATTGCTGGGCGAGCCCACGTCCATCGCGTTGGAAAGGGTGGGGATGGTGGGGTTGAACTTATAGGCTTCGGCTTTACCACGCAGAAAGTCGGGGAAGAAGTGGTTTTCGTTGTGGGCAGCAATAAACCTGTGGATGGGAGGCCCCATCAACGCCGCCAGCATGCCGGCCATCAGGTTGCCCAGATTTCCACTGGGGACACAAAAGTTAACTTCCCTGGGGCTGCTCTCCACCCTTTCCCCCCGCAGCGAAGGGTGGGCGTGTATCTGATGGATGGCCCAAAGGTAGTACAGCGACTGCGGCAACAACCGCCCGATGTTGATGGAGTTGGCGCTGCTCAAGGGCAGGTGCGAGAGATCGGGGTCCAGAAAGGCTTCCTTGACCATGCGCTGACAGTCGTCGAAGGTGCCTTCGACTGCGAAACTGCGAACGCCGGGGCGCTGGGTGATGAGCTGGCGCTCCTGCACCTCGCTGACCCGGCCTTTGGGATAGAGCAAGACCACCTCGATGTTGCGCTGCCCCGCGAAGCCGTCGGCCACCGCGCTGCCGGTGTCGCCGGAAGTGGCCACCAGGATGATGCGTTGCTCGCCACGCTGTTGCAGGAAATACTGCATCAGGCGGGCCATGGTGCGGGCGCCAAAATCTTTGAAGGAGAGGGTGGGGCCGTGGAAGAGCTCGAGCACGAACAAATCATCCGAGAGTCTGACCAGTGGGCAAGGGAAGTTGAGGGCATCGTACACAATGTTTTCCAGTTCAGCTCGAGGAATTTCGCCCCCAAGCCACTCCCCCAGAACCCGCACACCCACCTCTGCGATAGAGCCTGCGTTTAGCCAATTTGCAGGTGCAATGCTGGGAATA
>NZ_CALMCQ010000437.1 GCF_937863175.1 uncultured Meiothermus sp.
TATTGGTTCGCACAAAATCCACCAGGGCGAACTGGGCCTCGGCCATATTGCGGCTGCGAGCAGCATTGGAGCGAACCAGGTTGTGTAAATACTCGAGGCTCTGCACCACACTGGCATCGGTAAAGTTGGGGCGGCCCTCGCGCACAAGTTGCCCACCCCGGCTCATCACCACTGCGTTGAAGGTATAAATGTCGCTCACGATGGTAAAACCACGGGCTGCCCGGGTGGTCAGTTGCCCCGCTACTGCTGCCAGCGCTTCCCAGGTCTGGGGCGGGCTCAGGCGGCGGGCGACCATCTGGTCGGCATTGAAAAACAGCACCGGCAGGTGTAGCTCTACGGGCAGGGCATAGGTTCTGCCTCGAAAGCGCCCGGTCTCCAGCAGGCCCGGATAGAAATCGCCCGGTAAGCTGCCGAGGTATTCATCGAGCGGCAGGGCCAGGTTTTCCTGCACAGCCCGGCTCACAAACGAGACCTCGCCGTAGTAGAGCTGGGGTGCATTGCCCGCCCGCAGTGCGGCCATAAGCCGGATGCCACCTTCACGCAGGTCGCCCACATACCGGGACACCACGCGGTAGTCGCGCTGGCGATCATTGAAGCTGGCAACGATTTGCTCGAGGGCCTCTCGTCCAGGGGAGTCCAGGGTATGCCAGAAGGCAATTTCTACGGGTCTTTGGGCATATGCCATGCCCAGCAGCACCACCACAAAAAATACCGGTCGGAGCAAAACCTTCACGCCTCAGCTTAGGGCAGGTTTCTGAATACAGTCTGAAGGGTTCCGACAGCCATCCTGAACTTCTCGATCCAACGCAACTTTTTCGACTCCAGATCCCAGCAGGTTTAGTAGCAACCCCCTGAGCCAAAAAAGGGAGCATCCGCTGGGGAAGAACTTCGCAAGGCTACCAGCCTCAAAGTATCTACCCGGGATGGCTCTCAAAGGGATTGTCTTGATCCGATGTTTTCAATCATCGTCGTCTCGCTCCGGTTCGATTCTGGTGCGCTCGAGGGCCGCGTCGGGCAGCGGGGACGCCACAGGAGCAGAGCCCGACAGAGGCTGGGGAGTTGTAGAGGGGGTCGGTTCAGACCGCGCGGCTCTGGAGGAGGTATCGAGCGGGGGATCCAGGGAAGCTGCGGGCCGGGCAGCCTCGAGCCTGCGGACTCGCTCCTGTTCCCGGCGCAGGTTTTCTTCAATCAACTGCTGTTTGCGCCGACGAACATCGGCCTGGCTAAGCTCAGAGGGCTTTCTGGCTGCGCTCGAGGCCCTGGGCTGCACAGTTCCTGGGGGTTGGCCTGCGCCCGGGCCGGGGGCAGCCCCGAGGGTTGCCGATGCAGGCTGGGGTTTATGCTGCGGGATGGGAGTTGTCTCACCAGCCGGTTTTGGCGGGGTGAACGGCAGAATCGCTGGTCGGCTCTGCCAGACTGGAGGCGGCGGTACCGGGAGGGGCTTGCGCTCAAGGCTCAGACCCATAGCGGGCCAGATTACGAAGGCAAATAGGCCAAGTAGAACTGCGTGTAGCGGGAGCAAGACGCTCGAGAGCCTGAACAAATCAGCCTGGTTGAAGGTGGGGCGCTCCATCTGAGCATACAGGCCCAGTGGCTTGGCACTCACCATCAGGGTCAGGCAGAAGCCTGCAGCAGCAGTAGCGATAAAAGCCAGGGCCGTGCTGCTGTAGCCCAGTCCAATGGCCAGCACCACCACCAGTGGCACCAGCACCGTTGAGCGAGCGCTCCGGCTCACAATCACCAGGTGCGAAAGCAGAGAAATCAAGATTATGATCCCGACCACCGCCCAGGGGCTGCTCCACGGACTGTTTTGCAGGCTGCTGAACAGGCTATCCACCATCAAACGGGCTGCGCCGGACTCCACCAGGGCTTCGCCGAGCTCGAGGGTCGCGGCCATAAAGAGCAGGATGTTCCACTCCACGCCCTTGAGACCTTCCTTAAACGAGATATTTCCAAAGCGAGGCAGTGTGACCGCCATCGCGCCCAGCAAAGCGACCAGGGTGTTGTTGATGCCGTGTAACGACTGGCTCATCCACAGCCCCACCAGCACCAGCACCACCCCCAGCACGTACCACTCCTGTGCGCTCAGCCTGCGCGGTAGACCCGTTCTGAACCCAGGTGTGGAAGCCAGGCTTGTGGAGCCCGAAAAGTGCTGACCACGCTCCTCTCTGGTCAAAAATAGACGCAGGATCACCCAGGTGGACATGAAGGTACTCACCAGCGCCAGCGGGGCTCCCAGAACCATCCAGCGAAAGAAATCCAGCCTTTCGCCGCCCATCCGCATGACCACATCGGCGGTAATCAGGTGTGCCCCGGCCCCTATCAACGAAGCCACCGCCGAGAGCAGAATCGCTGTCGGAAACAGGATCGCCAACGCACGCACCACCCGCCCTGGCAGCACTGAAGCAAAGACCATGAAGACCGGAAGCATCAGTGCGGCCCGCCCCGAGGTGGAGGGAATGAAGAAGGCGGTAGCGATAATCACTGCCGTGAGCGCATAGAACAGACCTTCAACACTACGGGTTTTGGCCGCCACCGCCAGGGCCAGCCGCTGGGCTAACCCGGACTGCTTGACCGAAACCGCCACAAAAAAGGCCGCCAGCAACAGCCAGACCATCGAGTCTCCCAACGACGAAAAAAAGTCTTCGGGCTTTTCGATGCCTACCACCGCGAAGGTCATGGCCGCCGCCAGGGCGATATAGGTGTCGTTGATCCTGGTGAACACCCATCCCACAATGGCCACCGCAAAGGTGAGGAAAGCCAGGCGGATGTGGAGGCTGTGCTCGTCGAGACCAAACCAGATGGAAAACACCACCGCCAGAGTCCCAGCAAACACCATCAGCGACCGAAGTGGAAGTTCGCCCAGGAATGGAATCCGTAGCGGTGTGTTGAGCGATTGGGAAAACCTCGAGGGTATGGTCATGCATGGCTCCGCTTTGTCAGAGGATAGTCAGGCTAAATACTTCGCTCCTTAGATGAAGGTTAGGCGGCTCTAATGCCCAGACTGCGGATTGAGGTTTGCCCGTTGCTGGCAGCTGCCCACCCGCGAACCGTGTTATCGCAGGGCAAACCTCTCGGAGCCTTGCCCTGCTAAGATCTGCCCCACCACTACCAGGCGCATGGCCTGGGTAATGGCATCGGCAACCCAGTCTTCGGCGTGTTGCATGGCCTCCTCGAGGCTGGCCGGATGCGGCATGATCGAGCCCACCCAGTTCAGCCCATGCCGGTGTAGCTCCTGCGAGCCCTGTCCCAGGCTTCCGCCCAAAGCCAGCACCGGCTTGCCCAGCGCCATGGCCTGTTGGGCCACCCAGTACGGCACCTTGCCCGTCGCGGTGGTGGCATCCACCCGCCCTTCTCCGGTAATGACCAGGTCGGCTTCGTGAAGGTGCTGCTCGAGTTTCAAGAACGGCCCCACCACCTCGTCCCAGGATAGAAGCCTGGCACCCAGAAAAGCCATCAACCCGGTTCCCAGGCCGCCAGAAGCCCCCGAGCCAGGCAGGCTGCCATACTCGACACCCTGTTGTTTTTGCAGGTGGAGGGCCAGGTTGGAAAGTCCGGCCTCGAGGATCTCGACCATCCCTGGGGTGGCTCCTTTTTGGGGGCCAAATACCCGGGCCACGCCGCGCTCACCCAGCAAGATGTTTTTGATGTTACAGGCAGCCAGCACCTCTACCTGCCCAGTTCGCGGATGCAGGTTGGAGGTGTCAAGTTCGGCCAGGTTGACCAGCGCGCCTCCGCCAAACTCGATCTCGAACCCATCCTGGTCGAGAAAACGAGCGCCGAGTGCCTGGGCCATCCCGACTCCCCCATCGTTGGTGCCGGAGTCTCCACAGCCAATCAGGATGCGCTTAATGTGGGGTCTCTCCAGCAAAGCGAGGATAATCTGCCCAACCCCGTAGGTGGTGGTGAGTAGCGGATTCCGGCAGTCTTTGGGAACCAGGCGCAAACCCGCCGCGCTGGCCATCTCGAGCACCCCCGTCTCGCCATCACCCAGAATGCCGTACTGTGCAGTAACACTCTGCCCCAGCGGCCCCAACACCACACTCTGGAAAAGCCGCCCACCGGTGGACTCCACCAACGCCTGCGTAAAGCCCTCTCCGCCATCGGTAAGCGGGAGCAGGGTAGTTCTTGCATCGGGCAAAACCCGCTCCACTCCACGCTGCATGGCCCTGGCCAGTTGAACCGAGGAAAGACTCTCTTTGAAGCCACCAGGAGCAATTAAAATCTTCATTCCACTACCTCCTCTAGAATGCCGCGCAGTGTAAAAGCACACGCTTATGCTGACCTTAGCCTGACATTAGACCGATTTAACCTAACACCCCTGTCTCGGCGGGGAGGTTGTTGTGGGAGAGCACTACCCCGGTATCCGTCGGTTGCCCCATCCTCCCAGCGCATAATTTCGTACGAGTGGGTAGTCGAAATTTCACCCGGGCTCTGCCAGCGCTGATAGGCGGGAGAACTCCAAGATCTCTTGCCCAGGAGAACCCAGCGCAGGCCAGAAAGCAATGTCTACTGGTCTTTGTGCACGAGCAACTCCACACCATAAGCCTGTAAACAGCAATCGCTGGGGCATGGCGTACACGACCCCAGCCCAGGACAACTTTCCGAATGCGCCCCGAACGGTACCATCAGCCATCCAGAGATCCCGCACCCGCCAGTCTGAATCGGCAAGTTGGAACCGAAGATGAATAGGGGGGCTAATACCAGATTCGGAACCCGACCGAAGGGAGCGCTTTTTTCGCCGACCGTCTGGGAGGGATGTGCTCCAGGATTCAAAAGGTAGCCTCGGGGTCTCCGGGTTGGAGGATGATCTT
>NZ_CALMCQ010000438.1 GCF_937863175.1 uncultured Meiothermus sp.
TCCAGGATGCGGGACTTGAAGGCCATGAATTCCTTCACCAAGGGTCTACATATTTTACGAATGTTGCGGATGGTATCAAGCAGTTCTTGTGGGCTGTAATCAAAGCGCCGCTCACGGTTAAATACATATCCCGTATAGCTGGCGAAACCGCTCTTGCGTGCAATCTCCTGCCGAGTGCGGATCAGCTCGAGGCTAATTTCGTCCACCTGCCCTTCTATCTCCTTACGGGCTGCTACTTCCAAACGCCACAGGCGTTCGCGCTCGGCGGGGTCGGTACTGCGCTTTCTCAGACTGAGACTTTCTCCTAAGCTGACTCGACCCTCCGCTGTTTCTACTCTTAGTTGCCCTACCAGCCTTCGGTACTCACTAACCTGCTTCTGTTCTTTACCGAGCAGGTCGGCAATTTCAGAGGTGACGGGTTGTTTCTGACTCTGCCAGATGCGGATGACTCGCTGGTAACGCTGATCCGATGGAAGGTCGGGGTGATTTAGGGCGGCTTCGAGACACTCCGAGACGAGCCGCTCGAGGGTTGGAAAAATGCCTGAGACCAACTGCTGATACTGGGCTTTGGCCTCCTCGTCCGTAGTGTCCAGCATGGTGGGCCAGAACAGGCTGAAGTACAGATCGCGCTCGCGCTTGCACAACTCGCTGAACGGCTCGAACCACTGCTCAAATGGCGTAGCGGCCTGAATCCGTGCCCGTAAATCCAGCAACTCCCGCTCCAATTGTTCAGATTCTTCGCGCCATCCCACCAATCGAATATACCCTGATGCAGTGTGGGATCGGTGGACAAAAGAACCAAGAGACTTGCTGCTGGCGTTAACCCCGGCGGTGATCGTGCTGCTGTTGGGTCTGATGCAGTTCTATCTCGCCAAAACCCACGACCTCTCGCCCTGGCGGGCAGGTGGTTACGGGATGTTCTCTACCGCTAACGACATCAACCTCCGCTCGGTGCAGGCCCGCTTCAGGGATAGCGGGGAGTCAGTACCGCAGTTTGCGGAACGATACCGCCAAGCGCTCTTGCGCTTCAGGGTCATGCCCAGCCGCGAGTTGCTGGGTCGCATTGCGGAATCGGCAGCTTGCCTGCCGGATTCCAAGGGAGCGGTGGTGCTGGCGTACTGGGAGGGGAGTTTCGTGCCGGAAGCCCAAGGGGTGCGTTTCGAGCGGCGCTATGAGGCCGAGGCCGCCTGCCCCACGAAGTAGGTCGTTGTGAGCAAGCTACTCAGGTGGATACATAAGGTTGAAACAAGGGATTTGACCCTGCTGCTGGCTCTCCTCAGCATGTCGGTGTACGCGGTGGAGGCGTGGTATCTGACCGGCTACCTGATGGTGGTCGGTGGGGTCGGGCTGCTCTTCCGAGAGGTTCGCCACAGCCCCTGGTTCTGGCTGACCTTGTTCCTGGGGCCGCTGGCCTACCTGATGTTCAACTGGTACGAGACCGGAGATCGGAA
>NZ_CALMCQ010000439.1 GCF_937863175.1 uncultured Meiothermus sp.
GCATCAATCCCTTTGGGCAGCCGCTCGGGGTTGTTTATCCCCAGCAAGCGATCCAGCTTCTTCTGGGTAAAACTCTCTGCCTGGGTTGCACGGCGCCGCTGGTAATAGCGCTCGAGGGCTTGCTTAAGCCTTGCTTGCTGAAAGGGCTTGATCAGAAAATCCAGCACACCATCATACAAAGCCCTTTGCACTGTATGGGCATCGTTGGCTGCGGTAATCATGATGGCTTCAAAATCCAGGTTCTGGCTTCGCAAGGCCCGGATCAAGTCCAGCCCAGTGCCATCGGGCAAGTACACATCCACCAGCAGCAGTTCGGGTTTAAGGGTCAGGGCCAGGGCCCGCCCCTGCTGCACGGTCTGGGCCTCGCCCACCACCACAAAGCCCGCCAGCGTCTCGACCATTCCCCGGTTCACCTGCGATACCCAGGGGTCGTCTTCGACCAGCAATACCTGAGTGGGGTTCATGGATGGGTGCTCGCCAACGAGGGTAGGCTCACCTGGAATACGGTCAGCCCCCCCCGGTTGAAATGCTGTAAAGTTCCGCCCAGCCCTTCAGTTTGCTGCTTGGCGAGGCTTAGTCCTAACCCCCGCCCTTCCCCTTTGCTCGAGACCCCCCGTTCAAACATCCTGTTGCGCAACGGAATGGGCACCCCTCGGCCATTGTCCCGCACCTCGATCTGTAACCCTTCGGGATCCTCGCCAATCATCACAACCACTTGCGAGGTGCTTCCTCGAGGTTGCTCCAGTACCGCCTCAAAGGCATTCTCCACCAGATTGCCCACAATCAGCTCGAGGGCCTCGGAGACCTTTTCCCAACCAGACTGCAGACTCGAGCCCGACTCCAGTTCGAGGCGAATGCCCAGCTCTCTGGCCCGCTCGTACTTGCCAATAATCAAGGCGGCCAGCCTCGGCACTTCGATCGAAGAGATCAGGTTTCGCA
The DNA here is from genome assembly GCF_937863175.1 of uncultured Meiothermus sp. GTDB lineage: Bacteria > Deinococcota > Deinococci > Deinococcales > Thermaceae > Meiothermus. Next base: position 940 of record NZ_CALMCQ010000439.1, read on the forward strand.
CGGCTCCGCTCTGGGAAACCTCGCTACGAATCACTCCCAGAGCATCGGTTGGTTTGCCCAGTTGAATCAGGCCAGCGATGGTGTGCAGCCGATTCATGAATTCATGGGTTTGGGCCCGCAACAAATCGGCGTAGCGCTTGGTCTGGGTTAGCTCCTCGGCCACCTGCATGATCTCGGCCCGATCCCGAAAAGTCACCACATGTTGTCCGTTGCTCATTCGGAAGACCCCCACCAGTACCGGCAGGGTACGGATACGCAGCAGTTCGTTTTCCACATACTCCGTGCTCAGGAGCCCACTCTGGTACAGGTCAGGCCAGACCTCGCGAACTGCCAGTGGGATCGCCAGGTCGTGGGGAATTCCCAGCATCTGGGCGGCCCTGGGGTTGGCCAGTTGCACCTTCCCGTCGCGGTCCACCACCAGCACCCCTTCTTGTAGGGCGCTCAGCACACTGCGATGCTGCAACACCAGGGCCGCGATCTGCTCGGGCTCGAGGTTCCACATTTCCCGTTTAATCCTCCGACTCAGCCACACACTGCTAATCAAGGCAAACACCAGACCCAGCCCAAACCAGGGCAGCAGGGCCAAACTAACCTGTGCTGCGCTGCTCTGGGTAGTCGGTAACAGATATCCGGTCGAAACTACCCCAATCACATTCCCCGACGGGTCAAAAACCGGTACCTTGCCCCGAATGGAAGCTCCCATGCTACCGATAGCCACGTTGATGATTTCCCGACCCGCCAGCGGTTCGACATTGTCGCCTCCCACCATGGTTCGGCCCAGGCGGTCAGGTAGCGGGTGCGCCAGCCGAATCTCCTGCCGGTTGCCTACCACAATAAAATCGGCCCCCACCTGCCTGCGGATGCTATTGACCAGAGGATTAATCACTTTGGATGGATCGGGGTCGCCAAAGGCTGCGACCACACTGGGGATCTGGGCCACGGTGCGGGAGATTAAGAGGGCCCGCTCGCCATACTCCTGGCGCACCGACTGCTGCAACACATATACCTGAATGCCCGCTAGAATCACCATTAGAAAAGCAAATAGCGAGACTTGCAGCAAAAAAAGCCGCTGTTGAATACCCAGACGCCGCCCCGGCCTGGGTCTTGGAACAAAATCCACGATTGGTCTACGACTGGCGATGCTCACAGAGTCCTCGAGGGTTTTGAGTATCTTCAAGCATAGCCTAGTTTGGGCCACCCTCCAAATGAAGGTCGTGCTTCGTACCTGTGAACACAATGTACGAAAACTTGACGCTGCCGGTTGCCTCAGTAGAATCGAGACACATACCAACTCAGGCTTGTCGGTGACAAATGTACTGCTGTGTAAATACCGGCAAACCAGTGTTTGTTTGTGTTCGGGAGGGTTTCCATGAAAAAACTGGCAGTACTTGGCCTGGTCGTAAGCAGTATCGCGCTGGCTCAGTTCACCCCGCGCAACCCCGAATGTATTGCACCCGCGGGTGCTGGGGGCGGTTGGGACTTCACCTGCCGTAGCGTCTCGCAGGTGATGCAGGATCTCAAAATTGTGGTTCAGCCCATCAAAACCACCAACGTGACCGGGGCGGGCGGTGGGGTTGCCTACGCCAATGTAGTCACCCAGCGTGGCGACGATGCCAACTTAATTGTGGCAGCAAGTCCAGCTACCACAGTTCGACTGGCGCAGGGCCAGTTCAGCCGCTTTACCGAGCGGGATGTGCGCTGGTTAGGGGCGGTGGCTGCCGACTTTGGCCTGGTTGCGGTGAAGGCCGATGCGCCCTGGAAGACCATGCAAGAACTGGTGGCTGCCTGGAAGGCCGACCCCAGCAAGATTGCGGTGGGCGGTGGGAGTGCGGTGGGGGGTCAGGATCACATGAAGGTGTTGCTGCTGGGCCGGGCGGCTGGCATAGAGCCTCGCTCCGTCAAATACGTGCCCTTCGATGGGGGTGGCCAGGCCCTTACCTCCTTGCTGGGCAACTTTATACAGGTATTTGCCGGAGATGCCTCTGAGCTTCGTGCACAGGTTGAGGCCGGTACGGTGCGGGTACTGGGGATCATGTCACCGCGCCGCCTGCCGGCTCCCTTTGCCAGTGTGCCCACCCTGCGCGAACTGGGCTACAACGTGGAATGGGTAGTCTGGCGCGGCTTCTACGTGCCCAGGAACATGCCCGCTCCTGCTTTTGAGTTCTGGTCTAGAGCGCTGCGTCAGGTAGAACGCAGTCCGGAATGGACCCGGGTGCGCGAGCAAAACAGCCTGGGCCAGTTCTTCATGGCCGGAGCCGAGTTTCAGGTCTTCATAGACCGCCAGGTAGCCCAGTTCCGCAACCTCTCGCGCGAACTCGGGATTATTCGATAGTGGATGTAGTGGATGGCTTATGGCCGATAACTTGGGATTTGCGCACTCTGGGAGCCGTCATGGCGAACGAGCAGGTCTGGCGGATGCGGGAGTGAAGCAATTCAGTCCAGTGAGCAGGCTTGCGGGCCTTGTGGTGCCCTGGATGGTTTTGCTCCGCTCGCCAGAACCAGACGGGGTTTTTGACTGGCTCCAAATCTTTGTTTCTAAATGGGTGCGTAAATCCTGAGCATTAGCCTTTTGGCTATCGGCAGAAGCTACGGGCATCGCTTATGACAGACCGTATCGTAGGTATGCTGGTGTTGCTGCTGGCGGTTGGCTATGCGCTGGTGGCTAGCAGAATGCAGGTAGGTTTCTTGTCCGATCCCCTGGGCCCCCGGCCCTTTCCCTATATCATCGCGACTCTGATGAGCCTTTCGGCGCTGTGGCTGCTCTTCAAGCCCGACCCCAACCCCACCTGGCCCGAGCCGCGTTTCTGGCTGTCCTTTAGCCTGGTGCTTGCAAGCCTGGTGGCCTATGCCTATCTGATTGTTCCTTTGGGGTTCATCCTCACCACCACCCTCGAGATGACCTTGCTCTCGGTGCTGTTTGGAGCGCGCTGGTGGCAAGGGTTGGGCGGTGCTCTGGCCTTCACCCTGGCCGTCTACTTTTTGTTCACCGAGGGGCTGGGCGTGCCGCTACCAGCAGGAAGAATTTTCGGTTAGAGGAGGCCCCATGGACATCCTGCAAGCGCTCCTCAACGGCTTTGGAGTGGCCTTCCAGCCCTTCAACCTGCTGGTGGTGGTCTTGGGTTGCCTGGTTGGCACGCTCATTGGGGTACTGCCCGGCATTGGTCCCATCAGCGGGGTGGCGCTGCTGGTGCCGCTCACCTTCGCCCTCGATATGCCCCCGGGGTCGGCTCTGATTCTGCTGGCGGGAATTTATTACGGGGCCATGTATGGTGGCTCCACTACCAGCATCCTGCTCAACATCCCTGGCGAGACCTCTTCGGTGGTCACCGCCATTGATGGCAACAAGCTGGCCAAACAGGGGCAGGCTGGCCCGGCCCTGGCGATGGCGGCCTGGGGTTCGTTTATTGCTGGCACCCTTTCGGTGGTGGGCCTCATGACTTTGGGGCCTTTGTTGGCTCAGTGGGCCATTCGATTTGGGCCCGCCGAATACTTTGCCCTGATGGTCTTTGGCTTTTCGACCCTCTCGGCCCTGGCGGGCAAAAACATGTTCAAGGCTCTGATCGCCACGGGTTTTGGCCTGATGCTTTCTACGGTGGGGCAAGACCCGCAGTCGGGAATTTCGCGCTACACCTTCGGACTGCTGGAACTCGAGGACGGCATGGACTTTCTGGTGGTGGCCATCGGACTCTTTGCGGTGAGTGAAGTGCTGACGATCCTGGAGGAAAAAACCCCGGGAGCCTTGCGAGCCCAGGTGGGGCGCATCTTCCTGTCTTTCAAGGATTTCATGGGTTCGCTGATGACCATTCTGCGAAGCAGCGTGCTGGGCTTTCTGATTGGGGTCTTGCCGGGAGCCGGAGCCTCCATTGCCAGTTTCGTCTCCTATACCACCGAGAAACGCTTGCTGGGAGCCCGGGGCCGTTTTGGCGAGGGCGATTTGCGCGGGGTAGCAGCCCCCGAGTCGGCCAACAACGCCGCCGCAGGCGGGGCCATGATTCCCCTCCTCACCCTGGGCCTGCCCGGTAGTGGCACCACCGCCATCATGCTGGGTGCGCTGGTAAGCCTGGGAGTGACGCCTGGCCCCCAGATGTTTCAACAACATCCCGATGTGGTGTGGGGCCTGATTGCCTCAATGTACGTGGGAAATGCGGTGCTGCTGCTGCTGAACCTGCCCCTGGTGGGTTTGTTTGTGCGGCTGCTGGCGGTGCCGGCCTGGTTTTTGATACCGGCGGTGCTGGCTATCAGCTTCATAGGAGTCTACGCGGTCAACAACAACCCCTTCGACCTGCTTTTGATGACGGTGTTTGGCCTGCTGGGCTACCTGATGCGCAAACTCGACTTTCCTCTGGCGCCGGTTCTTCTGGGGCTGGTGCTGGGCTACCTGATGGAGATCAACCTGCGCCGGGCCATGACCATCAGCGATGGCAATCTGGGCTATCTCTTTAGCAGCCCCATTGCCGTAGTGCTGTGGGTACTGGCAGTGGTTTCACTGTTCTCTCCGATGCTGATTGCACGGTTTCGCAAACAGGGCTTGGGTGGAAACGATGAGCTATAAAGTGTAAGCAGGTTTACTACACCTACCTGCGAACCGGCTACCCTCAAGGTATGAGACTGCTCGGATGGTCGCTCATAATTCTGGCGGTTCTGCTGATCACGGGTCTGCTGGGGCCGATTCTGGGGGTTGTAATCGCTGTGGTAGCACTCCCCTTACTGGCGGTGCTGGGTGTGGTGCTTTTCCCGCTGCTGCTGGTGCTCCTGATTCTGGGTGGAATCCTGGCAGTACTGGGTAGTGCGCTGGGGGTAGCGGTGGGTCTGGCAGGCTTTTTTGTGCAGTGGGTACTGCCGGCTCTGCTGCTGGTGACGGGGATATGGCTGCTAGTCAGAATGAGCCGCCCCCGTCTGGCAGCCTGAAGCGGGCGATTTCTAGAGAGTCAAGCAAAAGCCCCCTCTCGAGCGAGGGGGCTCTAAATTTCGTGTGGGTTATCGGTACACGATACGCTTGCGTTCACCTTCGCGGCGGTCTTCGGTCTGACCTTCTGAACGGCGTTCAGCCTGGCTACGGCGCTGCCCCTGACCTTCACGGCTGCCATACGAACGATCCTGGCGTTTGCCCTGGCCTCGTCCAAAGCCCTGCCCCTGACGATCCTGACGTTGGGGCAGCCTGGACTCGGCTGGCAGTTCGGTGGCACGAATCAAGCGCAAATCGCGCAGCATCGAATGATCGAGCTTGCTCACATCTTCTGGTCGGATATCCACGTAACCGGCCACATCGCCATCCAGGCGAATCCGGCCAATCTCGCCCGCACCGGCTCCTTTCATTACCGCAACCACCCGGTTCACGCTGATACGCGATCCCGAGAGCTTGAGCGTAACCCAGTTTTCCTCGCCAGTAATCAGGCTCTTGGGTGTGGGAGCACCACCCAGGATCAGGGCCAGCATCCCGGCCACTGCGTCCACGCCCCCTTCGGCAATTAGGCGCTCGGCCTGTTCGCGCCAGAGCCTCTTGTCGGCCTCGGGCTGTTTGGAAATGCGGCGGGCCAGCACGGCCCACTTGGCTTCCATCACTTCTTCCGGTGTAGGGCCGTTGATCCGCTTGAAATGGCGCTTGACTTCACGTTCCAGTGTTTCTAACTCGCGCTTCTCGCGTGGGCCATACAGAATCACCACCTTGCCCGAGCGTCCAGCCCGCCCGGTACGGCCCGAGCGATGCAGATAGGACTCGTTTTGATCCGGGAGGCGGTAGTGCACCACCAGATCCACCTCGGGAATGTCCAGGCCCCTGGCCGCCACATCGGTAGCCACCAGGATGGTCACATTGCCGCTGCGGAATCGCTCCATCACCCGCTCACGGTCAATCTGACCCATGTCGCCGTGGATGGGGGCCGCGCTATGGGCCCGGCTTTCCAGACCCAGCGCCAGATCGTTACATTCGGCCTTGGTGCTGGTGAAGACGATGGTGCGTTCGGGGGCGTAGGCAAACAGCAGGTCGGAGAGCATCGAAAGTCGGTTGTGAACGGGGGCCTGGATGGCTACCTCTTCGTAGGAGATGGCTTCATCCTTGATGACGTTGATCAGGATGGAACCCTTCTGGAAGCGCTCCGAAAGGCGACGTGCCCAGGCAGGCAGGGTGGCCGAGAACAGCAGGGTCTGGCGGCTGGAAGGGGTGGCTTCCAGCAACTGTTCGACCGCTTCTTCAAAGCCCATCGAGAGCATCTCGTCGGCCTCGTCAAGCACAGCAATCGCAATCTGGGAGAGGTTGAGGATGCGCTGTTCCATGTAGTCAATGGCCCGGCCTGGGGTGGCTACCACCACATCGGTGCCGCGTTTGAGCGCCTCGGCCTGCTTGCCGTATCCAGTACCCCCGTAGATGGGGGTGATGGTCAGGTGCGGGGCCAGCCACTCCAGCTCTCTGGCTACCTGAAGAGCCAGTTCGCGGGTGGGGGTGAGGATGAGGGCCCTGGGCGCACGCCCACGTTCGCGGTTCGCATCCAGTTTGTTGCCGATGGGAACGCCAAAAGCCAGGGTTTTACCAGTGCCTGTGCGGGCCTGACCCAGCAAATCTTTGCCTTCCAGCGCGAGCGGGATGGCAGCGGCCTGGATGGGGGTGGCGGTGCTGAAACCTTTGGCCTGGATTGCGCTAGCAACCTCAGGCCGCAATGTAAATGCGGAAAACTCCATAGCTACAAAGTCCTTTTGGGTGTGGGCTGAATACCACATTGGCGCATAGCGCTTGGGCGAATCCAACCTTGTAGGGCTCGAGCCGCTCATCCCAGAAAGAACTGAATGTCCAAACTGTACCGGGGGTAAGGATGTACGGCTTTGTTGAACCATGCGCCTGACCGCACCCTGCGGCCTCGAGTAGACGCAACCCTTGCAGTCTGGGGGATGAGGAGGGTTTTGTCAAGGGTAAAAGGCAGAGAAAGAGTCCCCACATGAGGCGCTAGATCAGGCCCGGCAACGGGATGACATTCACCACCTCGCCAGACCTGGCCGAAAGACCCTCCTCGAGTACGACCAGTGCATTGCCCACCGCCATTGAATTCAACACCGCGCTGGACTGGTTCCCGGTGCTTGCAACATGATAATGGTCATTTTTCCAGCTCATCACAGCACGACGGTACGCCCGACGGGTGGGATTGGCGTCAAAAGCGGTGTCGGCAATAGCCTTGATTTGGTTATATGGGGCATCATTGCGCTCGAGCACTTTGAAGAGAAAAGGCCGTCCAAATAGTAAAAACGTGACCATTGCCGAGACTGGATTGCCGGGCAAGCCCATCAGGGGAAGCTCGTTCCAGGTGGCAAATAGCAAGGGGCCGCCGGGCTGCATTCTGATCTTCCAGAAGTGGATTTCGCCCTCCTGCTCCAGTAGTTGGCGCACGATGTCGTATTCGCCCATCGAGACACCCCCCGTGGTGATGAGCAGGTCAAGTTTTCCGGCTTGACGCAGCTGGGCGCGCAAACCCTCGATGTTGTCTGAAACCCTTGGCAGAATAATGGGTTCACCGCCCGCTTCGCCTACCAGCCCCGCTACCGAATAACTGTTGGAGTTGTAGACCCCGCCATAAGGCAGGGGCAGTCCTGGCTCGACCACCTCGTCTCCGGTAGACAAAATCCCTACCCTGGGCCGTCGGATTACTGGCAGGATCGGGTAGCCCATCGCAGCAGCCAGCCCCACCCGCCCAGGCGTGAGCAGATCTCCTTTGTGTAAATATGTCTGTCCCAACACCAGATCGTCGCCTTTGCGGCGAATATCGGCGGCTGAAGCAGGCTTCATTAGCCAGACAAAATCGCCCTCGCGCAAGGTATCCTCCACCCGAATGACCGCATTGGCCCCTTTGGGAATTGGAGTCCCGGTGAAGACCTGCACAGCTTCGCTGGAACCAATACTTCCACTAAAAGGCTTGCCTGCCGGGGATTGCCCGACCACTTTGAGCTTTACTGGGTTGCCCACGGTTGCGCCCTGGGCATCGGCTTCGCGGCAAGCATAGCCATCCACTGCAGTATCGTCGGTATAGGGGTGGTTGACTTTGGAACTCAGGTTAGCGCCTAAAATGCCGCCATGGGCGACAGACAGGGGTAGCTGTTCAATGCTCTGCAGCGGCTTCGCCTCCTGCAATACGATATCCAGTGCGGCTTCAAGGGGCCGAACCTG
>NZ_CALMCQ010000440.1 GCF_937863175.1 uncultured Meiothermus sp.
TAACCAAGGACAAAGAGCGTGAATCCGGCGACGGTTTTGACGGTACCTGGGTGGCTCATCCCGACCTGGTGCCAGTGGCCCTGGCGGTTTTTGACCGGGTGCTGGGTGACCGGCCCAACCAGAAAGACCGCCTGCGCGAGGACGTGGAGGGCAGGATCCAGGCCGAACAGTTGATTGACTTTAATGTGCCGGGCGGCAAGATCACCGAAGTAGGCATCCGCAACAACATCAGCGTGGAGCTGCAGTACATGGCGGCCTGGCTGGGCGGCTCGGGCGCAGTGGCTATCTTCAACTTGATGGAGGACGCAGCCACTGCCGAAATCTCCCGCTCGCAACTGTGGCAGTGGCTCAAGAAGGGCGCGAAGCTGGACGACGGGCGCACCTTCACCAGAGAACTGTACGCGCAGCTTAAGGAAGAGGAGATGGCAAAACTAGCAGGCATGAAGAACCTGGAAGTGGCTGCGCAACTCCTGGACGAACTGGTGCTGCAACCGGAGTTCAAGGAGTTCCTGACCCTGTCCGCCTATGAGCGGCTCGGCTGAAACCAGCGTCGAGCTATCCGTTGCCTTTCGACCTTCATTCATAGAGGCCGAAGTCAGTGAAGCCGTCCACCCATAGCTGTGCCCTGTACGTTGTTCTGGACTGCTTGGCATCCCTGGTCTCCCCAGCGCCTGGCGCTCAGCACCCTCGAGGGGTGCTTACCATGATCGCGGGTTTGTTATCGAAGCGATTGCCCCGATGTTTTGCAGCAAACACAAAGAGCGGGCATCAGGCCCGCCCTGACACCGCGAGGGGTTTTACGCTGCTTTGGTCTTTGCTTTAGGCTTGGCACCGCGCTCGACCAGCGGGGGCTCTTCCGGGTCGCGCAGGGCGCTGCGGACACGGGACAGCGGGGTGACGCGCTGGACTTCCAAGATCCGCTTGTAGCGCTTGGTTTTGGTTTCCTTGTCTTCCCAAACCTCGGTTTTAAGCGCGCCTTCCAGCAGCACCGGAGAGCCCTTCTTGAGCCCGGCAAACTGCACCGCCAGGTCGCGCCAGGCTTCCAGTTCGACATAGTGATTTTTGGCCTGCCCAGCCGAGGCGTCCCAGCTCGAGAAGCCCAGGCTGGCCTTAGCCACCGGGGTTTTGAGCGAGGTCTGGCGGATCTCGGGGTCGGCGGTCAGGCCACCCGAGAGGATCACCCGGTTCTCGGCCCCGTAGAGCACCGGGCCTTTTTCCTCCTCGTGGATGTCGGCCTGCTCGAGCTTGAACAGCTCCTCGCCCACAATGCGCAGCCTCGAGCCCTTCACGCCGTCCACTTCCCAGGACTCGTAGACCAGGCGGCCAGTGGCCTGATAAGCCTGACCGTCTACCAATTGATCGGCCCAGTTCTCGGCCAGCTTGCCGTAGAAGGTGAAGTCGGCGCGGAAGAAGAGGTGGTTTTCTCCTGCAGAGCGTTTGCCAATGAGGGAAACCTCGAGCAAAGGGGTACCTTTGGGGGTGTAGCGAAGTTCGTGTTTGCTGAGGACACCGCTGATGAGAACCAGATTGGTGGACATGTTTTCTCCTTGTGCGTTACGGTCAGATAAAGATAGGGCTTAGTGAGTAGGTCTAGGGTCTTGGGAAGCGGTTGGCAGCCAGATAAAGAAAAGAGTACCGATGATCGGCTACCGGCTTCCCTACGCTGCTTCCTTCAGCTTGCGCTGCTCGTACAGATGGGCTACAGCCTGGCGGGCTTGCAGGCGGGTGAAGACGCTGGGCTCGGCTGGCTGCGCGAAGCCCAGGGTCTGGTAGTCGGTGGGCTTGAGGTATTTGAAGGCGAAGTTTGCATAGCGCTGGTCGGCCTCGCCGTGCTGGGCTACGGGCTCATCCTGGGTGGCTTTCAGATCATCTACAAAAGCCTCGAGCTTCTGAAACGACTGCTCGGCCTCGGCCTCCCCCATGCGCCCCAAGGTGCGCAGAACCTGGTAGTAGTGCTCCACCGAGTCACCCAGGATGTAGTGATCCTCGATAGCCTGGTTGAGAAGCAAGGCGAACCTGGCACGAGTCTGGAGGTTCTCCTCCACCGGAATCTCCGGTGAGGCAATGACCTGGCCGGTGTCGCTGGTGATCACAAAACCCTGTACCCGCTCGAGGATGGCTCGGGTGGTTTCGCGGTTGCGCGAGCCCTGCAAAACCTGGGCAGTCTCAGGTCCATCGCGCAGCTCGATACGACTGGTGGGAAAGCTATCCTTGCCCCTGGAAACAGTTACCGTGAGCAAAAAGGGTACCCCGCTCAGATCGCCCCCGGCGGCCTGTTGCAGTTGGCACAGGTAGCTGTCGGCCCGCTCCACGCCCATCCGGCCCTTGATGTCAATCTGGTAGACCCCTGCACTGGGCACACCTACCACCTTGAAGCTGAGGGTTCCGATGGGGCGGCAGGCCGGAGCCTCCACCTTGTCGCCCTTTTTACTCGACTGAGCAAAGGGGCAGCCACGCAGGGCGCAGTCGCGAGCCTTCAGGCTGCCATCGGCTTGGACTTCCTGGCCCACGATGCCGTCGCCCTTACATATTAGCCCCGAGCGGGCGTAGCGCTTGTAGAAGGCATCCCAGGTGGCCTGGCTGAGGTTGTCGGGCAGGTAGACCAGCACCTGCTGGGGCCGCTCACCATAGAGGGCCTGGATCGGCTGGGCCCCCTCGATGATGCGGAAATAGTCCAGCGCGACCGGTTTTTCGAAGCTACGACCACCGCGTACTACAGTCTCCTTGAGGCCGATCTTGAACTTTCCGATGCGAACATAGCGGGTTCGGGTGTGCAGTCCCTGGATCATGTCTGTTTCGCTCCTTTGCAGGTGAGGTGTGTTTCGGTCGGATTATGGCTCTCAGGCTGCTTTCCGGCTTCCTGAGGTGGTTCCCAGCCAGATCACAAAATCGGCCAGGAGTTGCTGGGCCTCCTTCCAGGGGGCGGTTTCGACGGCTTCCTCGTTCTGATAGTCTTCGACATGCTCGGCGTACTCACCCACGTGCAGGCTCAGGTCGGGAACGCCCGCGACCTTTAGGGCATCCAGGGCCTCTGTACGGCTGACGCTGTAGAGTCTGCGTCTGCGCCGCTCGAGGAGCAAGATGGGGTGCAGGCCGGGGGCCAGAAAGGGCTTGACCGAGGGGTGGGCCGCCCAGATCAGGTAGGCCCAGGAGTTAGCGGTACCGCTCTCGAGGCCGTCGTCGTACATCAGTTTGTCGCTCTCGGGTTCCCAGTAGAACGCTACCCTGGGGGCATCGCCAGAATAGCCAAAGATGGTTTCTAGATGGGGGTACAGGGGGAGCTCGAGCTTTTTCATCGTCCACTTCCGTTTCGGTCTGCGCCACGCGGCGCTTTGCTTGGGGTCGTCTGTTTCGGGCGGCTCGTCTGGTGCGTTGCGGTCAGTTTCTCAGTTCATGTACGTTTTGTTCCTTCCCCCGTTTGGCTTGTACCAACTCGGATGGGATAAGTGTATAACATAATCGCCCATTTGTCCAGCCGGTATAACCAACCTGGTTATAACACCGTTCTAGTCGCATTTGATCAATCGTATCCAAACACCCAGGCTGCACAGCAGCGTCCCTTGAATTGTCAACAAAAGATAGTATTATGTTATGATCAGAATCACGGGCCTTGTTCAAACGCCAGAAATGGAGACTGCCAATGCCACGCCGAACCAAACCCCACACCCTCGGCCCTGAAACCCATATCGAAGACTGGGTGGCTCTGAACCCACCCGACCCACCCGAACCCCTGGACTCACCACCCCCCGTCCTCCCGTTTTTCCCTCAGCCCGCCCGTTCCTGCGGGTTGGCTGTGGCCTACAAGGCT